>DATGOR010000259.1:0-18764 GCA_035305805.1 Vicingaceae bacterium
TCCATTAAACCGCAACTAATTGCCGAAAGCACCAAAAATGCACGAGTTGCCGGAGAGCAATTTGCCAACGATTCGCAAGCCAAATTAGGCAAAATTAAAACGGCTTCTCAAGGGCAAATTACCATTGCCGGAAGGTATTATTACGATGAAGACCTTACCGGAATACCGGAAGAACCTTACATTCAAAAAGCCAGAGTGGTAAGTACCATTGTATTCTTCTTAGAGTAATCAAATAAAAAGCAAAGTTCTCGAAAGATAACTTTGGGGTGAGTTGATAGAACAAGAACTATTAAAAACATCTGTGATGTTTTTGTGTTCATTAAATTTCTGTAAACCATTTAATTTGTGTCATCTGTGTCAATTGGTGTTATATTTACCGCAAAAACACTAAGAAACTGTTGAAGTTTAGAAAAAACTCACTATAACGAAAACCGACCTTTAATTAATAATTTACCAATTCTTTTAATGCAGTTTTAAAACGCATTTTGGGTAAAAAATTCTGTTCTAACTCGCTTACAAAAGGCACGGGCGTGTCCAAACTTGCTACTCTTTTTATAGGAGCATCCAAATATTCAAAACAATTTTCGGTAATCAAAGCACTTAACTCCCCTCCTATTCCATTAAACAATGTTGCTTCATGCAAAATGATTACTCTGTTGGTTTTCTTAACCGATTCATAAATTGTTTCAGTATCTAAAGGCACCAAAGTTCTTAAATCTATCAAATCAGCAGCTATCTCCGGATTTTCTTCTAACGCTTCTAACGCCCAATGAACTCCCATACCGTAAGTAACAATTGTTACTTGCTCTCCTTCTTTTACCAAATTTGCTTTCCCAAAAGGAAGCGTGTAATAATCGTCTGGCACTTCTTGTGTAATGCTTCTATACAATCCTTTATGCTCAAAATACATTACCGGATTGGGGTCTTCAAATGCTGTGTTCAACAACCCTTTAGCATCATAAGGAAAGGCCGGGTAAACCACTTTTAATCCGGGTACTTGCGTAAACCAAGCTTCATTACTTTGCGAATGATAAGGTCCGGCAGCTACACCACCTCCTGTTGGCATACGAACAACAACATCAGCAGGTTGCTGCCAACGATAATGACTTTTTGCTAAATTGTTGCAAATTTGAGTAATTCCTTCACTTACAAAATCGGCAAACTGCATCTCTACCATTGCTTTTTGTCCGTTGATAGCAAGTCCTAAACCGGCTCCTAAAATTGCCGACTCACATAATGGTGTGTTTCTCACCCTATCTTTACCAAACTGCTGAACAAAACCATCAGTAATTTTAAAAACTCCTCCATATTCAGCAATGTCTTGTCCCATCAACACTAAATTTGAATGCTTTTCCATGCTTTGTTTCAATCCGTCAGAAATAGCATCAATCAATCTTTTTTCTGTTTTATTATTGGTAGAAGGAATCGTTTCGTTAAAGTCAAATGGTGCATAAACATCATGGAGTTCAACGTCAGTATCTGCCACTACTTTAGGCTCATTATAAGCTTGTTCCCAGTGTGTATTAATTTCTTCTTTTAGTTCATTTTTAATGGCTTCCACCTGTTTTTCATCCAACACTTTTTCTTGCAATAAATAATTTTCATAGTTTATCACCGGGTCTTTTTCTTGCCATTCGTCCATTAACTCTTGAGGAACGTATTTTGTTCCTGAAGCTTCTTCGTGTCCTCTCATTCTAAAAGTAAGTGCCTCTACCAAAATCGGTCTTGGCTTTTTACGGATAGATGCTGCAATTTGACTGATTTTATAGTAAACATCTAAAATATTGTTGCCATCAATCAATTCCGTTTCGATGCCATATCCTATTCCTTTGTCAATAAAATTTTTACACAAAAACTGCTCACTTGAAGGCGTAGATAATCCATAACCATTGTTTTCTACCAATATAATTACCGGCAATTGCCAAACTGCTGCCGTATTTACAGCTTCATGAAAATCTCCTTCACTTGCTCCACCATCTCCTGTAAAAACTAGCGTAGCTTTGCCTTCGTTATTTAATTTCTTTCCCAAAGCTATTCCATCAGCCACCCCTAATTGAGGGCCTAAATGAGAAATCATCCCAACTATTTTATACTGTTGTGTTCCAAAATGAAACGACCTGTCTCTTCCTTTAGTAAAACCATTCATTTTTCCCTGAAACTGAGAAAACAAACGATGTAAAGGAATTTCTCTACTGGTGAAAACACCCAAATTTCGATGCATGGGCAAAATGTATTCATCATTTTCTAAGGCCATTGCAGCACCAACGGATATGGCTTCTTGTCCAATACCTGAAAACCACTTTGAAATTCTTCCCTGACGTAATAAAATCAACATCTTCTCCTCTATCAAACGAGGTTTTAAAAGGTTTTTATATACTGTAGTTAGTTCTTCATCAGAGAATTTTCTGCGATTAAAAGTCATGGACATACTTCGTGGTTTAAATTTTGTCAAAATTAACCGAATTTCAGTAACTTCGTACTTTATTTAACAATAAATATCCACATGAATATTCAAGAAATATTGGCAGCAGTATGGGTTTTAGCAGCAGTTGTTTTCTTGGTGTATAAATTCATCATCAAACGAAAAAAACATAATTGTGATGATTGTGGCTTAAATCAATAAAAATGGGATTAACCAACAACGATATCTTTAAAAAACTCCGTGTAGCTCATCAATTAAGAGATGAAGACATTGTGAAAATTATGGCTTTAGCCGATTTTAAAATTAGTAAAAGTGAATTGGGTGCTTTTTTTAGAAACGAAAATCATCCTAAATATATGGAGTGTGGCGACCAAATTCTTAGAAACTTCTTAAATGGGTTAATCATTCATCTTAGAGGTCCCATGCCCGAAAAAAAAAAAACCAAATAACTTATTTACTTAAGTAGTATAAAATGGTACTTCCCAACTACCTATCGCATTTTATTCCTTTTGCCAAAAGAATTGGATTGGCTTTTCTGATTTTTAGCTTGTGCCGAATATTTTTTTATGTTTTTAATGCTTCACACTTCACTGCTGTTAGCATTTGGGATTTTATTTATGGTGTTCGTTTTGATGCAGTAGCCATTGCCTACCTATATTCTCCGTTTATACTGATGTCTGCACTACCTTTTTCTTTCAGAAGTTTTAGGAAATACCAACGCACGCTAGCCATATTGTTTTATATTTCTAACACCATCGCTATTATCTTAAATTTAATTGATGTAGCATATTACGATTTTACTCAAAAAAGAACCACCACAGATTTATTTAGCATGATTGGAGCTGGCGGTGGACAAGATTTCCTTACACTTTTGCCTCGATATGTTATTGATTTTTGGTACGATTACGTGTTATTGGCTTTTTTAATTTGGTTATCGTGGTACATTTATAAAAAATATTGTCGTTTTAAAGGTTTTTTCTATCCTTACGAAAAAAAGAATTACTTTATTCAATCGGGGATTTTTGTTGTAATTGGTGCTTTTACCTTAATAGCAATGCGTGGCGGCTTTCAATTAAGACCTTTAAATATTGTAAGTGCAGGTCAATATACACACGCTCAAAATGTATCTTTGGTACTAAATACTCCTTTTACTGTTCTAAAATCATTAACCAAAGAGCAATTAAAACCGCTTAATTATTTTGATGAAGAAACATTAAACGCCATTTATCAGCCGGAAATTTCACTTAATGAGGAAGGTTCAAAACCAAACAACAAAAATGTGGTATTCATTATCATTGAAAGTTTAGCAAAAGAATATGTTGGATATTATAACAATGGTAAAGGCTACACTCCGTTCATCGATTCGTTGATGCAAGACAGCTATGTTTTTGAAAATGCTTATGCCAATGGGCAAAAATCTATAGAATCATTGCCTTCTATTTTGACAAGCTTACCCCAACTAACTACTACCCCGTTGGTAGTATCGAGCTACGCTAACAATAAAATAGATGGTTTACCAAAAATCTTAAATAAAAACGGTTATCACACTTCCTTTTATCATGCCGGAAGTAATGGCACCATGGGATTTGATGCCTTTTCGAAGATGGCAGGAACTTCCTATTATTTTGGCTTAAACGAATACCCTGAAAAAGACCAACATTACGATGGGAAATGGGGAATTTTTGACGAGCCTTACTTCCAATATTTTGCTGAAGAACTTAACCAACATCCAATGCCTTTTTTCAGTACTATTTTCACCATTTCTTCTCACCATCCCTATACCATTCCTAATGAACATACAGGGAAATTTCCAAAAGGGACGCTACCCATGCACGAAGTGGTAGGTTACACGGATTATTCACTTAAAAAGTTTTTTGAAAAAGCTCAAACCATGAAGTGGTTTAGCAACACGCTTTTTGTTGTTACTGCCGACCACTCCACTCAATCTGAACAAGCAAAATACAACACACCAACCGGCAGGTTCGCCATTCCTCTTTTTATATTTGATGCCACTAAAAACCTTACGGGAAAATATACGCCACTTTCACAGCAAATTGATATTGCACCAAGCATTGTATCGCTATTAGGCATTCCTACCAAATCTGTTGCATTTGGACGTTCTGTGTTTGAAGATAGTGCTAAAAACCCATTCGTTATTAATTACATCAACGGAGTTTATCAGCTCATGCAAAAAGAGTATGTATTACTATTTGACGGTAAAAATCCCATCGGTTTTTATAACCTTCAAGAAGATGAATTGATGCTGAATAATTTGATAAAAACGAATTTAGACGAAACTCAAAGCAAGCAATTATCTGAGATGGAAAAGCTTGTAAAAGCAATTATCCAGCAATATAACAACAGATTAATTAACAACCAACTGTCTGTTAGTGAATAGCTTTTAAAAAATGACAAAGCAAAAAATAGTATTCATCATCAACCCTAAATCGGGAACAGGAAAGCAAAGTAAAGTGGAGCACCTCATCCATAAAGTATTGGATAAAAATTTATTTGACCTTACTATTGAATACACCGAATACGCTAAACATGCTATAGAAATTACAAGAAAATACAAAAGCAATTCGGATATTATAGTAGCCGTTGGTGGTGATGGTTCTGTTAATGAAATTGGTTCCGAACTTATTAATAGCCATGTTAAATTAGGAATTATTCCTGTTGGTTCCGGTAATGGTTTGGCTCGACACTTAAAAATACCGCTTTCCATTGAAAATGCTTTAAAAGTCATCTCCCAACAAAAACACATAACAATAGATACGGTTAAAATAAACAACCACTACTTTTTAGGTACAGCAGGTGTAGGTTTTGATGCTAAAGTAGGCTGGTTATTTTCGCAAACAAAAAAAAGAGGATTCTGGAATTATTTTATCATTACACTCAAAGAATACTTTAACCAGCAAAACGAACATTACCAACTGAACATAGATGAAGAAAACTGTAAGGAAGATGCTGCTTTAATTACCTTTGCCAACAGCAACCAATACGGCAACAACGCCTACATTTCTCCTCTTTCTGTGATTGATGATGGTTGGATAAGAATGGTAGTCATAAAAAAAGTCCCTTTATGGTATGCTCCATTTTTTGCTTGGAAATTATTTACCAAACAAATTCATACTTCTAATTTTGTAAAAACTTATAGAGGTAAAGAAATTCAAGTTTTACCACCTAATAATCAACTACACATTGATGGAGAACCACATCTTTCAGATGGAAAAATAACATTAAAAATTCAACCTAAATCTTTAAAAATTATTGTACCATGAGTAAAAAGAACATTGTATATTCCACCAACCCCAATTTTCAATATGAAGATGATGATGACATGGAAATGGAAACATTAGCACCTGAAGAACAAGATCTTAAAGTAATGATAGACCGAAAACAACGCAAAGGGAAATCGGTTACTTTAATTACCGGTTTTGAAGGTAGTGATGAAGATTTACAAGAGTTAGGTAAAACCTTAAAGCAAAAATGCGGTGTAGGCGGAAGTGCTAAAAACGGAGAAATTATTGTTCAAGGTGAAAACAAAGAAAAGATTTTTGAACTATTACTAAAAATGGGATACAGAAAAACTAAAAAAGTTGGTGGATAGTTTTATACGTCAAATTTTAAATTTTTCTTGGTTATTTTTGAATTTCAATATGAAATAACACTAAAATTCTATTCAAAAATGAAAAACCTAACTCAAAAAATTATTTTAACTTTTTTAGTGGGCTTAGCATTTATTAACCAAAAAGAAGTGGTAGCCCATAGCTTTTACGATGAAAAACTATACCTTTTTAACATGGGATATGGTAAAACAAATGCCAACTTTAAATTTCCTGACAACCCTATTTACAATGTTCAGGTAAATCACTTCCCATTATCGTACGAATTTTATCAACGCAACTTTTACTTTTACTCTGATGTATTAACACCATTAATTGATTTATGTTTAGGAGCAAACAATAGAGAGTTTTGGTGGGGATTTAAAGAACAAGGTTTAGTGTTTAATGGAGGAGATTGGCCTTTAGCACGTTTGGCTTTTGGAGCATATATTGGCGATAACGTTGGGATTTATGCAGGTGGTCAATGGGGGTATTCTCATTGGAAAGTTGATATTGGAGAAGGTCATGACAAGCAGTTTGTTTACGATGAACTTTTAAAAACTGAAGTAGGTGGTCATACCTATGGACCAGGTTTGCATGTTGTACTAGATTTCGAGAAAATACTAATAAGAAATTCACTTATGTACAACTTTGTAACACAAGGCTTTAAAGGCGAAAAATACACAGAAACATTTACTTGGGATGTTATGGCAACGTTTAGGTTAGAACCTGAAAATACAGTTGGAATTTTTGCCAATTACGTTTATTCTCCCGACCGTATAGATGTTGAAATTTCAAAATTTAAAATAGGAGCATCAATACTTTTTAATAGATAATCATAGAATTCGGTTAATCAATATTAATTTTATGTTTGTTTTAATGTATCCATATTTATTGGGTAAGCATTAAAAAAGTTGGTGGTTAAAAAACGTTAAACATAGTAGTTAAATCGCTGATTATTGTTTATTATTGTAATAGCAAAACTAACTACTGTTTGAAACCTACTAAAAACACATATTACCGTTACCTATTTCAATTATTATTTCTGATTGGTTTTATCATCAGTTTTTCAGCAATAGGGCAGACCTACAATTTTAGCTATTTTAATGTTCCGGAAGGTTTACCACAATCATCGGTAAATGCAATTTATAACGATTCCAGAGGCTACTTATGGGTAGCTACCTCAGGTGGCGGAGTAGCTCAATTTGACGGTAAAACATTCAAAAAATTCACAGAAAAAGATGGTTTAGCCGGTAATATCGTAACCGATATAGCCGAAGATAATGAAGGAAATATGTGGTTTACCTCCACTTGGGGCGGCATTTCAAAATACAACGGAAGAAACATGTTGGTATTGAGTGAGAAAGAAGGACTTCCTAACAATTCCAACACTTCCATTTATATAGACGACAACGATAAATTATGGACAGGCAGCTTCTCGGGAGTTTGTACTTACCAAAATGGTTTTTTTAAAAAGTTCAGTAATCCTCATTTTAATCAACCTGTTAATTTTATTACCGCAGATGAAAAAAACAACATTTGGATAGGAACACAAAACGGACTGATAAAAATTAATGAAAAAGATACTTTTTTCTTTAATACCGACAATGACCTTCCATCTAACAATGTTAAATGCTTGCGTCAAAATTATGAAGGCAATTATTTAGTGGGGTTTGAGGGTGCCGGCATCTATAAAATATTAGCAGGAAGTATTGAAAAAAATGGAAAATTGGAGATTGAGCCTATCAATACCACAGAAAGTATTTCCTCCATTATTGAAGACAACGATAAAAACCTTTGGTACGCAACTCCAAACAACGGCATTTATCAGATTAACCATATTACAAATAAAACAAGGCATATTGGCAAACAAAATGGTTTAGAAACCAACGATATAAAAACCCTCTACAAAGATAGAATTGGAAATTTATGGATAGGAACCAATGGTTCGGGATTAGTTAGAGTAAACAATACCGCTTTCACCTACTTTAATGAGATTAACGGGTTAAATCAAAATGATATTTTTGGAATAGCCCATGATAATGACGAAAATTTATGGGTGGCCACCTTGCACGAGGGAGTATTCAAATTCAGTGGCAATATTAGTACTCAATATTCTGAAAAAAATGGCTTGGTCAGTAACCAAACTAGGGCCATACTAAAAACTCCTGATGGAAAAATTTGGATTGCCACCTCTAAAGGCTTGTCTGTTTTTGCCAATGGTAGTTTTAAAAACTTTACCAAAGCAGATGGACTTCCTTCTAACGAAATAAAAAGTTTGGCTTACGACAAAAAAAATAATGTTTTATGGATAGGCACACATGGTGGTGGTTTAAGTAAATACAACTTTAAAACTTTTACAAATTTCACTACATTAGATGGGCTTTCGCATGATTATATTCACTCGTTATTTTTAGATAAAAAAGGGAATTTATGGATAGGAACAGGGAATGGAATTAACAAAATGGTCAACGAGGTTTTTACTAATTTTCCTATTTCAAAACTGTGCAATTCCTACATTAGTAGTATTACTGAAGATGCTTTTGGAAATATTTGGTTTGGTACAGATCGCTGCCTCACTAAATATGACGGAATAGATTTTAAACCTTTTACCACGAAAGACGGACTTTCCTCAGACGTTATTTATTTGGTTCATTTTAATAGAAGAGGGCAACTTTGGGTAGGAACAAATAATGGTTTAGATAAATTTACTTTTAATAGTTACGGACAAATAGATGAAATAAAAAACTATGGATTGTCTGATGGTTTTAGAGGAGTAGAATGTAACAGCAGAGCAGTTTATGAAGACGACAAAGGAAATTTATGGATAGGGACTGTCCGAGGATTAATTAAGTACAACCCTAGTGAAGATAGAGAAAACGTTTTTGAATCTAAAACGCATATCACTAACATAAAACTTTTTTTTGAAGACGTAAATTGGCTTCGACATACAAAAAACCTAAGCAAATGGTTCAACCTACCCAATGACATACAATTAGACCATAACCAAAATCATATTACTTTTGACTTTAATTCCATCAATCTTTCACATCCTGAAGCTACTTTGTACAGTTTTAAATTAGAGGGTTTTGATAAAGATTGGTTTCCGGCAACTACCAAAGATGTGGCTACTTACTCCAATTTACCACCCGGAAATTATATCTTTAAAGTAAAATCGAGAAACAATGATGGCGTTTGGAATCAGCATCCGGCAACATTTTCATTTTCCATTGCAGCACCTTTTTGGCAAACATGGTGGTTTTATTTATTAGTGGGTGTGCTTACCTTTTACATTGTTTACAACTATGCTTCACACAGAGAAAAAAGACAATTGGAAATTAGTAAAGAATTAGAACTGAAAGTGAAAGAGCGTACAGCACTTATTGAAAAGCAACATCACGAAAAAGAAATTCTGCTTAAAGAAATACATCATCGGGTAAAAAACAATATGCAGGTAATTAATAGTTTGCTTAGCATTCAATCGAACTATACCAAAGATGAAAATGCTTTGGCATTGTTTAAGGAAGCTCAAAACCGCATACGTTCGATGGCATTGATACACGAAAAAATGTACCAATCAGGTGATTTGTCAAAAATCAACATTAAAGACTATATTGTAACTTTGATGGACGATTTGGTAAGTACTTACTCTATTAATTGCAACATTCATTTAGACTTAAAAATAGCCCCTATAAAGTTTGAAATTGACACGCTAATACCTATTGGATTATTGCTCAACGAAATTATTTCCAACTCTTTAAAATACGCTTTTAAAAACAGACAAGAAGGAATCATATCCATTCATTTGAACGAAATTGAAAAGAATAATTACCGATTAATAATTGGAGATAATGGTGTTGGAATGCCCTTGGGAATGTTGCAAAAAGATGACGAAACATTAGGCATGGAATTAATTAAGGTTTTTGTAAGTCAGCTAGATGGCAATATTGAACGAATGGAGAAAGATGGAACTTTTTTTGAAATAGTTTTTCCTAAAACGGAACAAAAAGTTAAATGATAAAAACTGTTCAACATAGTATAATAACAACATTACTTTTGCTACTAACAAACAGTATTTACGCACAGTTTGATGTAGTGTATGGAAGCATTTTACATGCCAACGACTCCACTCCATTAGAAGGAGTTCATATTGTCAATAAAAAAAATCATTTGGGAGTTATTTCAAAAGAAAATGGTTATTTCTCTATTTCGGCAACAAAAGGAGATACCTTAATCATTTCTTCTATTGGGTTTACCACAAAAACTTTCGTAGTTGAAAAAAGTAGGTTTTCTATTTATTTATATCCTGCTGTATATAATTTAGAAGATTTTACTGTTTTGCCATATAAGGACTACGAAGAATTTAAAGAAGCTTTTACACAACTCAGAATTATTGAAAAAGATCCTATTAACCAAAGTATTTATGTTCCAAAGGAAGAACTTTTAGCAGCTTATCAAGAAGCCAATGGTGGCATTATTCTTTCAGGTGGAATTTCCGCCATACTCGGAGCTTTCAATAAGTATGTGCAAGATAAGAAAAACTATGAACGACTTTTAGCAAAAGACCAGCAAGAAGCAGCAATTAAAAAACGTTTTAATCCTGAAAAACTTATGCAAATTACTGCCATCAACAATCTTCAAACCGCTGAAAATTTCTTGGAATATTGTAACTTTTCGGAAGATTTTATTCTATTTGCATCAGAGTATGAACTACACAAACAAATACACATTTGTTTTGACGAATACAAAAGTTACGTACTGAACCACTAATTAAAGGGAAAATTTGGAAACGTTTTTAAAGAAAACCGCTGAATATTTATTAGCTAATTATAAGGATAATTTAGAAGACATATTACTTGTTTTGCCCAACAAAAGAGCGGGATTATTCCTTAAAAACGAATTTAGCCAACTTATTTCACATCCCATTTGGTTGCCACAGATTATTGGAACACAAGATTTTGTAGAAAAAGTTGCTGCTATTGAAATTGCTGACAACCTTCAACAACTTTTTGAACTTTACCAAACCTATTGCAATATTGAACCTACACCCGAAAATTTTGAAGATTTTTCTAAATGGGGGCAAATCATTCTACATGATTTTAATGAAATAGACCGTTATTTGATTAATGTTGAAACTTTCTTTAAAGAAATAAACGACATTAGAGCTATTGAAGTTTGGAACGTAGGACAAACTGAACCAACAGAATTACAAACACAATACTTAGTTTTTTGGCAGCAACTCAGCCAACTATACCAGCAGTTTAATAAAGATTTGGAAATTAAAAAGTTGACGTATCAAGGTAGAGCCTTTAGAACAGTAGCTGAGCAACTCCAAGCAAATCCCGAAGCGTTTATTCAAAAACATTTGAATAAGTGGAAAAAAATCGTTTTTATAGGCTTTAATGCTCTTACCACTGCCGAAGAAAGCATCATTACTTCATTGATAAAACAACAGCGAGCTGAAATAATTTGGGATGCAGACGAATATTACTTAAAAGATGAAATGCAGGAGAGCGGCTATTTTTTAAGGCAACATTTCAAAAAAAATGTGTTTTCAAATCCCAAATGGATACACGATAAATTTTCTACCACAAAAAAACATATTTCAATCATTGGTATTCCCCAACAAGTGGGACAAGCTAAGTATCTACCCGAGTTGCTAAAAGATTTAAAAACGGACAACAATTATAAAAATACTGCGGTAGTTTTAGCAGACGAAAATTTATTAATTCCGGTAATGCAATCTATTCCTAACGAAGTAGATAACGTGAATATTACCATGGGATATCCACTTAGAAATTCAGGTGTTACCATCTTTTTTGAAACCTTGTTTTCTTTGTTTATGAACGGAGAAAAATTTGGTAAAAAATCTCAACTTACCTTCCATTATAAGGATTTTTTAAATTTGTTTCGTTTGCCTTTTACCAACATTGTTGTTGGCCAAAAAAATGGAAAAAAAATAAGCTCTCAAATTATAAAAAACAATTGGGTATTTATTAACTCCGAAAAATTGAGTTTAATAAATGAAACTTTACCTCTTAATTTCAATAATCAAACTACACCGATTGAACTGATTGGTTTTTGTAAGCACATTATACAAATTGCAAAAAACTATTACCTAGACAACCAATCTCTTAGTCGATCTTTTACGTTGGAATTAGAGTATTTATTTCATTTCTCAAAATTATTTAATCAGCTAGAACTATTAATGATCAACTACCATTCTGTAAGTTCTTTCAAGGGATTATTTAGTTTGTTTCGTCAGCTATTAAGTACTTTCTCCATTGAATTGTATGGAGAGCCACTTCAAGGATTACAAATAATGGGAATGTTGGAAACTAGAAACATCGACTTTGAAAATGTTATTCTATTGGGAGCAAATGAAGGAATTTTACCGCAAGGAAAAAGCTTTAATTCATTTATTCCTTATGACTTAAAAAAAGCGTATCGTTTACCTACTCACTATGAAAAAGATGCTGTTTATGCTTATCATTTTTACAGACTGATTCAAAATGCAAAAAACATTTTTATTACCTACAATACAGAAACCAACGAGTTTGGAAGTGGAGAAAAAAGCAGGTTTATCACTCAAATAGAACATGAACTTCATCAACTACCTAACATTACCATCTCAAATAAAATTATTAATTACACCACAAAAGGTGCTTTGTCTGAAGAAAAAGCTATTGAAAAAAACGAAGCAATTATTAAATCCGTTAAAACACTTTTTGCAACAAAAATTTCTCCTTCTGCCATTATTACTTACCTCAATTGTCCGTTAGACTTTTATTACAAATATGTTTTAAAAATTAGTGAGGAAGAAGAGGTGGAGGACGTAATTGAACACACCACTTTTGGAAACATTGTCCATAAAGTCTTAG
Source organism: Vicingaceae bacterium (assembly GCA_035305805.1). Lineage (GTDB taxonomy): Bacteria > Bacteroidota > Bacteroidia > Flavobacteriales_E > Vicingaceae > BRH-c54. Next base: position 12,909 of record DATGOR010000259.1, read on the forward strand.
AAGAATTATATAAAGAACATCTAAACAAAGAGCTATTTCCACAACATGTTAAAACCATGTTAGAGTTAGCAGACGATTTGGTTTTTGAACAATTTAGGTTGCAATACAATACGAATGAAATTCAACAAGGTAAAAACTTATTGATTTTTAATGTAGCAAAAACTTATGTTCGTAATTTTTTAACGCAGGAATTAACCTTTTTAGAAGAATTAAAGCAACCTATTGTAATTTTAGGGTTAGAAGAACAGCTGAACTACCAAACTTCAATTACTGTAAATGGAGAAGATATACCGATTATTTTTGCCGGAATTATTGACCGAATTGACCGCGTAAATAATCAAATAAGAATTATTGATTATAAAACAGGACTTGTGGAACCAAAAGACCTTAAATTTAGTGATTTTAAGGAAATTGAAGAGCAAGCTTTAACCAAAGTAAATCAAGTACTTTTTTATGCCCTTTTACTTCAACACAACCATCCTCAATATATTGAATCGCCATTAACAGCCGGAATGATTTCATTTAGAAAAATATCTGAGGGGTTAATCTGTTTAACTCAAGATAAAAACAAAACTGTTACAACAGAAATGATTAAACAGTTTGAGGAACTTTTAAAATCAATTACAGCAAAAATTATTGACAAAAACCTTCCTTTCAAACATAATTCAGATGCTGACTATTGTAATTTTTGCTAGAGTTCCTCTACAATTCTTTCTAACTGTATTCCTCGAGAACCCTTTACCAAAACATTTTTATTTTCTATGGGGTGTGTTTTTAGGTAAGAAATTACTTCATGGAAATTTTCAAAGAAATGAATGTTTTTATAATCAGCATACTGTTTTGACAATGTTCTAAAATGTTTTCCCACTAAATACGCGTCTAATTTGGATTGAATAATTCGCTGAACAATAAAATCATGCTCTTTTTCAGCTATTTCTCCCAATTCAAGCATATCTCCCAAAATCAGCAATTTATTACCGAATTCTCCTTCTACAAAAGAATCTATAGCAGCATTCATACTTGTTGGATTGGCATTGTAGGCATCTAAATAAAATGTATTGGATTTTTTTTCTAACAACTGCGAACGGTTATTGGTAGCAACATACCCTTGAATTGCAGTAATGATTTCTTCAGAAGCAACATTAAAAAAATTACCAATGGCAATTGCTGCACCAACATTGGGAAAATTATACTTACCATACAAATGAGTAGTTATTTCAATATCGTTCCAAATTAATTTTAAAACCGGATTTCCTGAAATAAATGTCAAATTATTGTGTTTGGAATTAACTCCATAAGTGATTCTATCTAACCTTTCAGACAAATCCATTAATAAATCATCGTCTGCATTTACAAAAAGTTTTCCTTGGTGTTGACCAACAAAATCATACATTTCGGATTTGGTTTTAATAACTCCTTCATAACTACCAAAACCCTCGATATGTGCTTTGCCAATATTGGTTATAAGCCCATAGTTGGGAGCAGCAATTCGGCATAAAAATTCAATTTCATTTAAATGGTTTGCTCCCATTTCTATGATGGCAATCTCTGTGGATGGTTGAATGGTAAGTAATGTTAGTGGCACACCTATATGGTTGTTCAAATTCCCAACAGTAGCTATGGTGTTGTATTTTTTTGAAAGCACTGTATATATTAATTCTTTGGTAGTAGTTTTTCCGTTGCTACCCGTAATTCCGATTACAGGAATATTAAATTGTTTTCGATGATAGTTTGCTAATTCTTGCAATGCTTCCAAAACATTCTTTACTAAAAGAAATTTTTCAGATGTAGCAACTTTTTCATCATCTACCACCACGTACTTAGCTCCATTTTCAATAGCTTGATGAGCAAATTGATTTCCATCAAAATTTTCTCCTTTTAAGCAAAAAAATAAAGAATTAGAAGTGATTTTTCGAGTGTCTGTACATACACCATTACATTGCTTGAAATAAGTGTATAATTTTTCTGTTTCCATACCAACAAACATAAAAAAACCCTTCTTAAAATTAAGAAGGGCTTTTATTATTTTTTAAGCTGTCAGTTGTTAATATCCCAAACCAACAGGGCTTCCGATTCTTGTCATAGCACATCTAAATCCAATGTATGATGTAGATTGTTCTTCGGTAAGATATCTTCTAGTTCCTGGAACCATCCAGTAAGCTCTGTCTCTCCATGAAGCACCTTTATAAACTCTTGCTCTATCATTTACTAATGATGTTTCGCCAAATTGGTACATTTGCTTACGTCTATCCACTTCATCAAAATCTGAATCAACTGTTCCTGCACCAACTTCACCATAATAGATACTAGACTCCCAGTGTCCATCAAGGTAATCAATATTATCAGCCGATTTGTAGTTTCTTCTATCCGTTAAATTATCTTTTTCTGCATCTACATTTCTGTATCTGATTCTACCCGGAATACCAACAATGTTTCCTGTAACAGTATCTTTTTCAACTTCATCATATTTTTCTGCAATCAAGCCATCTTCATCTAAAACTTTAGTTTGGTAAACATTACCTCTAAAAGGTCTAAAATCGTCATTATCTTCTAAAGACAATGGTCTATAAACATCCATTACCCATTCACTAACATTTCCCGCCATGTTATATAAACCATAATCATTTGGCCAGTAAGAATAAACAGGAGCAGTAACGTCAGCGTTATCATTTAGTTTTCCTGCAACCCCCATATTATCGCCCCTACCTCTTTTAAAGTTAGCCAAAATTTGTCCTATATATTTTTCGTTTGAATTTCTTACAGCATGACCATTCCATGGGTATAATTTTCTGTCAGGAATTAATTCATCAATGGTGTTTCCAATTAACCCATAAGCAGCGTATTCCCACTCAGCCTCTGTTGGAAGTCGGTATTTTGGTAATAAGATACCATCTTCTACTCTTACATTTCTAAATTCTTTATTAGGATCTAAATCAGGAATACCATCTACTCTTTTACCACTTTCATACTGACCTAACATGTATGCTTCAGTATTAAAGTTATCATCATTAATTTGGTTAGGATAATGCTCAAACAAACCTTCTCTAATTAAAATAATTTCATTTACTCTATCTGTTCTCCATGCACAGTAATCATTAGCCTGTAACCAGTTCACACCTACAACCGGATAATCTCTGTAAGATGGGTGTCTTAAATAATACTCTACATAAGGCTCGTTATAAGCTAATTTACTTCTCCATACTAAGGTATCCGGTAAAGCTTTTTTATAAACTTCGGGGTAATCTAAGTTAAAAACTCTGTTTAACCAATACAAATACTCTAAATAAGCAAAGTTTGAAACTTCTGTTTCATCCATATAAAAAGAAGAAACTGTAACTGTTCTTGGAATATTATTCCAATCATAGTTTACTTCCTGCTCTACTCTACCCATGGTAAATCTACCACCTTCAATTAATACCAACCCCGGACCGGTTTCTTGTTCCAAATAAGGAACTTTTTGAAAACCACCATTTCTTGGATCATTATAATTCCAACCGGTTGTGCTTGATTGTTCATGCTTACACGAAGTAAAAAACAATGTAGTAACCACTAATGTTGCAACGAATAAATTTATTTTTTGTAGTTTCATAACTATGTATTTTAAAAACTATTTTTTAAGATTAACTAAAAAGAGGGACAACTTATTGTTCTAAATCTTGGTTTTTTAGGTTTACAATCGAACTGCATGGCTGTAGAAAACTCATGAGAACCTGCAGTTTGATTGGTTAATTTAGATACTGTAATGTCATAACTATAACCAAATTTTAATATTCCCGCTTCAAAACCTAGAGAAGCAATGAATGAATCTTGATTTCTGTACCATAATCCACCGTAAATCGGTCCTTTGTTATAATACATCCCAAAATTAATTTGTAAGAAATTCTCCTGTAATTGAACCAAAACATTTGGCGAAAGTGTAGCAGGCTCACCTTTACTGTTTATTGGAATTTGAACTCCTGCATGGAAAGTATATTTTCTTGGCAATGGACTTATCCCTTCTATAACAGATTCATTAGGTTGAGTTAAGTGATGTACAGCGAACCCAACAAATATTTTGTCTGTATATCCCAACATCCCAGCAGAAAAGTCTATAAAACTTCTTGGTTCATCTCGTTGCACTTCATTGGTTGTAAAAATAAATCCTCTTCTTGGGTCAATTTGATCACCAAAAGTCAACTTATCCCAATCAACACGTTTTTGAGCATAAGTACCTTGCAAACCTGCTCTTATGGTAAATTTACGAGTTACTTGTAACTCATAAGAATACATAGCACTTACGTTTAATGTATTTAATGTACCCTCTCCGGCCCTATCATTCAACACCAAAAGTCCAATTCCTCCGGAAAGAGCATCTACATGTTGATCGTAAGAAGCACTAGTGGTTACGAAAGAACCGCTAATTCCCGGCCATTGATTTCTATGATTCATAGAAACCTTGGGACAGTAGGATGCTCCTGCAAAAGCAGGATTCAAATAAAGCTGATTGGCGTAAAATTGAGTGAATTCAGGATCCTGAGCAAACAAGTTACCTGAAGCTAAACTTATCAACACCGCTAAAAACCAAGCTTTTAAACGATTGCTATTTACTATGTTACCTTTTATCATTGCGGTTTTTAAACGTATAATTTAAAAATCAAGTTCCAAATGTAGCTATTTTTTTTACAAACCAAAAAAAACAATAAACATTTTTTTATTTCGTTAAGCTACCGATTGAATTTGCGAAACTAACTTTTTTAGTATTAATTTTATGGTTTTTATTCAGATTTTATGAATTCGTTAAACAAATTTTTTTATCTCTTATTGTTTTTCATCAGTTTAGGTGCTAGTGTTTTTTCACAAAATAAATCCGTCCAACATCAAATTCAATGGTATAAGAACGTAATTGACACACAAAATGTTTCTACCATCAGCGAAAATAGCAAATGGCACCTTGATTTTGAAACTGTTACTTTTGATGCCGAAAGGGATTTTTTACCTATTTATGCTCAAAAAATCATCATTCCTAACCAAGAACTCGTAGATATTAACATCAACTCTATAACGTACGAAAATCTTTCAAATTCATTACCAATAGAAAACATGTACGGAGTTAAACATGTTAAAAACAACATACAATTAACTTTTTTCACGGGAATAGATAAAAAAATCAATTATGCTTATTACAGCTTCACACCTATTATATATGACGAAAATCTTGGTGTTTACAAAAAAGTAGTTGCTTATGATTTTGAACTCATTACAAAGAAAAAAAATGCTGTAAGAAAAAACAAAAACTTAACCCTTAATTCTGTGTTATCTACTGGCGATTGGTACAAAATAGGTATTCAAAAAGATGGGGTTTATAAAATCACTTACAATGCATTAAAAGATTTGGGATTAGATATTGATAACATTAACCCTCTAAATTTAAAACTGTATGGAAATGGAGGAAAAATGTTACCTAAACTTAATAGCGACTTTCGCTACGATGATTTACAACAAAATGCCATTTTAGTCGTGGGAGAAAATGATGGGAAATTTGACCCAACAGATTACATATTGTTTTATGGCACTTCACCGCATGAGTGGAAATACAATACGACCAGTAACAGGTTTCAGCATCAAAACAATTTATATAATGACACTACGTTCTATTTTATAACCGCAGATAATACAATTGATGCTCCTAAAAGAATAAATTCTTTACCCGCTGTTTCGGGAGCAAATACAACCGTCACCTCTTTTAACGATTATGATTTTCACGAAAAGGATTTAGTTAACTTAATAAAATCCGGACAAGAATGGTTTGGAGAAGTTTTCGATGCCAGAACTTCCTACAGTTTTAGTTTTAATGCACCAAATATTGATGTCAACTCT
>DATGOR010000260.1:0-8033 GCA_035305805.1 Vicingaceae bacterium
AAACAATCTTTTTTAGGAGGAGTATCTTTGCTTGGAGCTGCTGCATTCAATCCGCTTTCAGCTTCTATTTTGAAAAAAAATCACACCAAAATAACTATTTTACACACCAATGATACCCACAGTCATATAGAGCCATTTCCGAGTAACGACCCTAAATATCCGGGGTTAGGGGGAGTAGCAAAACGTGCAGCTTTAATAGAACAAATCCGAAAAAAAGAAAAAAATGTATTGTTGTTTGATGCAGGAGATATTTTTCAGGGCACGCCCTATTTTAATTTATATGGAGGGGAATTGGAATTTAAGTTAATGAGTTTGATGAAGTATGATGCTGCTACTATCGGAAATCATGATTTTGATAATGGAATTGATGGTTTAAATAAGGTATTGCCTCACGCTACTTTCCCTTTTTTAAATGTAAACTATGATTTTTCTGATACTATTTTACATGGGAAAATAGCTCCATACAAAATATTTGAGAAAGATGGCGTACGAATTGGGGTGTTTGGAGTAGGTGTGGAGTTAGAAGGCTTGGTGGATAAAAAAATGTATGGAGCAACAAATTACCTTGACCCTATATTAAAAGCCAACGAAACAGCCACCCATTTAAAACACCATGAAAAATGCCATTTAATTATCTGTTTATCGCATTTGGGATATGCTTATAAAACCAATAAAGTATCAGATATGGTATTGGCAAAAGAAAATCAGTACATTGATTTAATTATTGGGGGGCATACGCACACATTTTTAGAAAAACCTACTGCTGTAAAAAATAAAAACAATACTATCACATTAATCAATCAAGTAGGATGGGCAGGGATTAATTTAGGTAGAATAGATTTTTTTGTTCATGCAAATAAGGTTAATTTCGCTTCGGTTAAGCATGAAATAGGAAGCTAATACATAAAAAAAAATAAAAAAACAATAGGTAAAAATTTTTTTTTTCATTTTTTTATTCAAATATTTGTTAGCATGAAAATCGATAGACAATATATTTAAAAAGTCATTGATTTTGAATAGCTTATTAAATTTTTTTATTTAATTTAGGCGACCGTTAAAAAAGCTATATTAGGAACTTGTGCTTTTTAAAAAAAATAGAAGAATAATAGTGAAAAATTAAAATTATAGGAGTATCAAAAAATGAGTAAAGACTTTATTTCAGTTTGGGAAAATTGCCTTCAGGTGATAAAAGACAATGTTAGCTTGCAAAGTTACAAAACTTGGTTTGAACCCATTGTACCTATCAAATTGAAAGATAAAGTACTTACCATTCAAGTTCCTAGTCAATTTTTTTATGAATGGTTGGAAGAACACTATGTATCTATCCTTAAAAAAACCATTAAAAAAGAATTAGGTGCTGAAGGCAGGTTAGAATACAGTATTATCATTGAAAATAACAACAAAAGCAACAATCCTTATACGCTTAAAATTCCGGCTACTAACAAACCTCATATTAAAAACAACCCGGTAAATATGCCGATAGACTTAAACAAAAACAAGTCTATCAGAAATCCTTTTATCATTCCCGGAATTGCTCATTTGAATGTAGAGTCTCAATTAAACCCTAACTATTCATTTGATAATTTTGTAGAAGGAGATTGTAATCGATTAGCACGTTCAGCCGGTTTTGCAGTTTCTAACAATCCAGGAGGTACTTCTTTTAATCCATTATTGATTTATGGTGGTGTAGGTTTGGGAAAAACCCATTTGGCTCATGCTATCGGTATTGAAGTAAAAAATAAATTCCCTAATAAAATTGTATTGTACGTTTCCTCAGAGAAGTTTACTCAACAATTTATAGATGCAGTAAAAAATAATGAACAAAATGATTTTATCCACTTCTATCAAATGATAGATGTCTTAATAATTGATGATGTTCAGTTTTTTGCCGGAAAAGCGAAAACACAAGATGTTTTCTTCCATATTTTTAACCACTTACATCAATCAGGGAAACAAATCATTTTAACTGCCGATAAAGCTCCTGTAGAGATTGTAGGGATGGAACAACGTCTTTTGTCTCGTTTTAAATGGGGCTTAGCAGCTGATTTGCAGTCGCCAGACTTAGAAACCAGGATTGCTATTTTAGAAAAGAAAATGTACAGTGAAGGGCTAGAATTACCTAAGGATGTAGTAGAATACATCGCTTATAGTATTACTACCAATGTAAGAGAATTAGAAGGTGCCTTGATTTCAATTTTAGCCCAATCTTCATTGAATAAAAAAGCAGTTACCATTGACTTAGCCAGACAAATGGTGGATAAGTTTGTGAAGAATACTGCCAGAGAAGTTTCTATTGATTACATCCAAAAAGTTGTTTGTGATTATTTTGATATGCCTATTGAAACCTTAAAATCTAAAACTAGAAAAAGAGAAGTGGTTCAGGCTCGTCAAATTGCCATGTATTTTTCAAAACAAATGACTAAATCAAGTTTGGCTTCTATCGGCATGCATTGTGGAGGCAAAGATCACGCAACTGTTCTTCATGCTTGTAAAACGGTTAACAACCTTATGGATACCGACAAACGTTTTAGAGGTTATATTGAAGAATTGAAAAAGAAAATAAGTTTACAATAACATAAATTTAAGATTTGCACTAACTAAACAGGAATTTCTATACTTAGAGATTCCTGTTTTTCTTTTTAATAATAAGATGTTTAACCGATTTGATAAATCTTCTCCTATTTACCAACCTATTGGCAAGAAAGCCCAAAAAATATTGTTTTATCTGATGGTTTTAATAATAATTGGAGGACTCGTTTACTGGTTAAGCTTCTTTTGGTAACTTTAATAAAATCTACCGCTTTAGCAAATCTCAGCCTAATCTTAGGTAACTTTGCCCGCAGATGATATCCATAAACTCCATATTAGACGAAAAAGCTCATTTGCCTATAGTAATTAGCGGTCCTTGTAGTGCTGAAACGGAAGAACAGCTAGTGAATACGGCAATTCAACTAAAAGCACTTAACCAAGTAAGTGTTTTGCGAGCAGGTGTTTGGAAGCCACGTACTAAACCGGGTAGTTTTGAAGGAGTAGGAGAAGAAGCTCTAAAATGGATGCAATCTGCTAAAAAACTAACAGGATTAAAAACGGCCGTAGAAGTAGCAACACCTTTACATGTTGAGCAGGCATTAAAACATGATGTCGATGTTTTGTGGGTTGGAGCCAGAACAACTGTAAACCCGTTTATTGTGCAAGAAATTGCCGATGCTTTGCAAGGTAGCAACAAAACGATATTAGTTAAAAACCCTGTAAACCCGGATCTTATGCTTTGGGAGGGTGCTATAGAAAGATTTTTAAAAGTAGGATTAAAACACGTTGGAGCTATTCACCGAGGCTTTTCTAAATATGGAGATTCTCATTATCGAAATCCGCCACAATGGCAAATACCTATTGAGTTAAAACAACACCATCCCAATATTACCTTAATTTGTGACCCTAGCCATATTTGCGGTAAGCGAGATAATTTGTTTTATGTTGCCCAAAAAGCCATGGATTTGGATTTTGATGGGTTAATGATTGAAACACACTTAAACCCTGATAATGCGTGGAGTGATGCCCAGCAACAAATTACTCCTGATCAACTTGCCGCATTACTGCAAAAATTAGTGGTAAGAACTACTAAACTTTCAGCAGAACTGACTTCCGAAATTGATAAAATCCGCCAGAAAATTAATGTGTTGGATAATGAATTACTGGATGTGCTTTCTAAAAGGATGGATTTAATTGAAGAATTGGCTCAGCATAAAAAAGAAAATAACGTCCAAATATTACAGCCAAAGCGTTGGGAATCTATTTTGCAAAAAGCATTAAAAGAGGCTGCTGAAAAAGGCTTGAATGAGTTGTTTGTAAGAAATATTTTTACAGAAATTCACATTGAATCCATTAAATTACAAAGTAATATTATGAACGAAAATAAAAAGTAAATATGCAAAAAATCTTATTTGTTTGTTTAGGAAATATTTGTCGCTCAGCAATGGCTCAGGGTATTTTAGAAAGTAAAGCCCAATCTCTAGGACTAACCATTGAAGTAGATTCTGCCGGAACTTCTAACTATCATATTGGAGAAGCACCGGATAAAAGAATGCAAGCTAAAGCATTGGAATATGACATAGATATCTCACATCAACAAGCCAGGCAATTTTCAACCAAAGACTTCGATGCATTCGATTATATTTTTGCCATGGATACCTCTAACTATAAAAACATTATTTCTTTAGCGGAAAATGATGAACATAAAAACAAAGTACAATTGTTCTTAAACTATACGTATCCTCAACAAAACAAAAGTGTTCCCGACCCTTATTATGGTGGCAAAGAAGGTTTTGAAGAAGTGTATCAATTGTTGGATGCAGCATGTGATGTGTTTATTAATAACGAACTAAAATAAATTCGGATAAATGAGTAAAAAAGGCACGCTTTATTTATTTCCTACCACCTTAGGTGATGGTAGTTTGCAAAGAGTAATACCAACTTTTAATCACGAGGTGCTTGATAAAATAAATTATTTTATCGTAGAAAACACTAAGTCTGCCAGAAGGTTCATCAAAAAATCGTGCCCTGAAAAAAACATCGATGAAATCACTTTTTTTGAAATTAACAAAAGAAGTTCATCGCATCAAATTCCTACATTTTTAAAACCTGTTTTTGAAGGGAAAGACATAGGATTGATGTCAGATGCGGGTTGCCCGGGGGTTGCTGATCCCGGTGCAGAAGTAGTAGCCATTGCTCATGAAAACGGTGTTGAAGTAGTTCCTTTGGTGGGGCCATCATCATTATTATTAGCATTAATGGCTAGTGGATTTAATGGTCAAGGGTTTGGGTTTAATGGCTACCTTCCTAAAGAACAAAAAGAAAGGATAAAAAAATTAAAAGATTTAGAGAGATTGGCATTCGTTCATAAACAAACCCAATTATTCATTGAAACACCTTATAGAAATCAACATGTTTTTAGCGATATTTTGCAGCACTTAAATCCTCAAACCAAAGTGTGTATTGCTGTTGATGTTACCTTAGAAACTGAAAAAATACAAACCAAAACAGTAGCTGAGTGGAAAAAACAAACTATTGATTTGAACAAAAGGCCATGTGTGTTTTTAATAGGTTAAAAAATAACATTAAAAAACCTGCTAATAGGTTGTATTTGTTACTTTTGTTCTCTTTTTCATAAAATCGTAACATGAGAATAATCATTGCAGGAGCAGGAGAAGTAGGCTTCCATTTGGCAAAAATGATGTCGAATGAATCCCAAAACATCTATATAATTGATGAAGATGAGGATAGAATCAATTACATTCAAGGACATTTGGATGTTTTTTGTGTTCATGGAGATGCTAAAGATTTAGATGTATTAAAAGAGCATAAAGTAAGCTCTTGTGATTTGTTAATAGCCGCAACTTCATCTGAAGAAACTAACTTATTGGTTTGTATAACAGGAAAAAAACTTGGTGCTAAAAGAACCATAGCTCGAATTAATAACTATGAAGGCATTGGAACCAGTATGCGAATATTTTATGAATCATTAGGGGTAGATAATATCATATCTCCGGTAGAACTAGCATCTCGTGAGATATTTAGACTGATTACACAATCTGCATTTACCAATGAGTATGAATTTGAAGGGAAGCTCTCCGTTTTTGGAATTCCTATTTGTGATTTATCTCCGTTAAAAGATAAATCTGTGGTAGAAACGGCTCATTTAAATCCCAATCGTTCATTTAAACCTTTGTTTTTATTAAGAGGGGATAAGACTATTCATATTCAATCAGATACGGTTTTGTTAGGAAATGATATTGTTTATTTTATTTCTACTCCTCAAAGCATACCATTAATTACCAAGCTCTGCGGCCAGAAATTTTTTGACATAAAAAATATCATGATTTTAGGAGCTAGTAGAATAGGAGTTTTAACAGCCGAAATACTAGAAAAGGATTACAATGTTATTCTTATTGAAGAAGACAGAGAAAAGGCAACCAAAATAGCCGAACAACTTAAAGATACTTTAGTTATAAATGCTGATGGAACGGACGTATCGGTATTAGAAGAAGAGAATATTGATGAAATGGATGCTTTTATTGCGGTAACCGGTGATTCAGAAATTAACATTATTTCTTCTTTAATAGCCAAAAATCATGGGGTGAAAAAAACGATTGCAGGTGTTGAAAATATTGATTACATCAATCTTTCTCAAAACATTGGAATTGATACGCTAATTAATAAGAAAATTATTGCTGCCAATAATATTTTTAAGTTTTTACGAAAAGGAGAGGTAAGTGCTATTGCCAATTTTCACGGTGTAGAGGGAGAAATTATTGAATTTAACGTAAAAGCCGATACAAAAATTTCTACCAAACCATTGCGTGAGTTAAAATTACCGGAAGGAGTTTCTGTGGCAGGAGTTGTTAGAAATAACAAAGGATTTATACCTTTTGGAGGTTTTCAATTGGAAGAAAATGATAAAGTGATAGTTTACTCTAAAAAAGAGAGTATTAGCGATTTAGAAAAGTTTTTTAATTAAAAAAAATTGCCGAGCAAACTAATTAATATCAAAGTAGTATTTAATGTAGTAGGGAATCTTATTATCATTACGGGGTTGCTCATGGCGTTATCAATTCCTTTTTCTATTTATTACAACGACAGGGGCTTACTTCCTTTAGTTATTTCATCACTTACAACCCTATTTTTTGGTTTAGCTGTAAAGTTCAGAACCAGAAAACACAAACACGATGAAGTAAAAAAACGGGAAGGCTACCTCATTGTAGCTTTTGGTTGGTTAATGATGACCATTTTTGGTTCATTACCTTATTTTTTTTCCGGTGCCATTCCGGAATATACCAATGCCTTTTTTGAAACCATTTCAGGATTAACCACCACAGGTGCTTCCATTTTAGATGATATAGAAGCTGTTCCAAAAGGTATTTTATTTTGGAGAAGTATGACCCAATGGATAGGAGGTATGGGGATAATTGTGTTAACCATTGCAATATTGCCTCTTTTGGGAGTTGGGGGAATGGAACTGTTTGCTTCTGAAGCACCGGGACCTACAAAAGATAAAATTCACCCAAGAATAAAAGAAACTGCTAAAAGACTTTGGTTGATTTATGTTTCCCTTACCGTTTTGCAATGTATTTTATTACTGTTGTCGGGCATGGGTTTTTATGATGCTATCAACCACTCGCTTACTACTATGTCAACAGGAGGATTTTCAACCAAACAGGCGAGTGTAGCCTATTTTGATTCTCCGTTAGTGGAGTATATCATCATTGTATTTATGTTTTTGGCAGGGACCAACTTTACCTTGCTGTATTTTGGATTTAAGTTTGATTTTAAAAAATTTTGGATCAATGATGAGTTCAAATGGTATGTTGGAGCAATTGTGTTATTGTGTTTCATTATTTTTCCTGCTGTTTATTCTACCTACGGTAAATTCGGAGGGGTAGAAGAATCGTTTAGGCAAGTATTGTTTCAGGTGGTAAGTATTATAACTACTACAGGATATTCTACGTCTGATTATACTTTGTGGGGACCATTTGTAACATTTATTTTCTTCCTACTGCTTTTTACAGGAGCCAGTGCAGGATCTACTAGTGGAGGAATGAAATTAGTAAGGATTATTTTATTGATGAAGAATGGATTTTTAGAATTTAAAAGAAAACTTCATCCGCATGCCGTTGTTCCTGTTCATCTTAATAATTCAGGCGTTACTCCAAAAATTATATACAACTTACTGGCTTTTGTATTTTTTTACTTGTTTCTTTTTGTTTCAGGCTCAATTGTCGTAACATTTTTTGGGGTTCCTTTTATGGATGCTTTAAGTGCTGTGGCGACTTCCTTAGGGAATGTAGGTCCCGGAATAGGAGGAGTAGGTCCGTCTTACTCCTTCAATCATTTGCCTGATAGTGTTAAGTGGATATTGTCCTTTCTAATGTTGGTAGGAAGGTTAGAATTATTTACCATTACCATTTTATTCACTCCTTATTTTTGGAGGTTGAAATAAAAAAGCCGGAAGAATAACTTTCCGGCTTTTATCTTAAAAT
>DATGOR010000261.1:0-2307 GCA_035305805.1 Vicingaceae bacterium
AGTTTATTTTTTGGTGGGATCTATTGTTTCCTTATTCAGTGGTACAAAAGTATTTTCTATTCACCTGAAACACTGTTAAATTGCTCTTAACAAAAGTTAAAAACTGTTAAACATCAAATAGATAGCTTTATTAAGCAGTAACTTTGTTATCGAATGAAACGACCATATATAAAAGTTGCTCCAACAAAAGACTAACTATTTAGGGAAGTTACATGTGTCTTATTTAATAAAATAGACAACCAGTACATGAAAAGAAAATACATCTATACATTAATAGGGCTCATCACTTTTGCCTTGGTGGGGTTGGTAGCTATTCAAATTTACTGGATAAATAATGCCATAGCCCTCCGTGAAGAAGGATTTAGGAATGACGTTACCAATGCTCTGATTAACGTAGCTCATAAAGCAGAAAAGATTGAAACTGTAAAACGTTTAAATTCACACAAAAAAGGGCAAGCTTTACTGAAACAACGTGCTTACGATTTAAGAAAATCTTTTAACATTATCAATAAATCCAATTACGATACTTCGGCAGTTTTTGAAGAAGATGGGGTAAAGTATAAAATTAGTGAGCGAAAACAACAGCAATCCGATCAAGTATTGTATCAAAAATCTATTGAATCCTTTTCCGACCAAGGGAAATTTGGTTTTCAATTTAGTATTGGAAGTAACCACTCAGAAAATGCACAACAAAATGATTTTCCTCAATTCAATGATTCAATTTTTAATTATAAAGAATATGAAAAATCAATTTTAATAGATGATATCTTAGAAAATCTTTATGAACTTAATCGTTACCGCAACATAAAAGAAAGGATTGCCGATGTTGACATTGATTCTCTCATTAAAAATGAGTTGGAAAATAGAGGAATTACAACCAAGTTTAAATACGGAGTTTTTGATTATAATGGCAACGATGTTATTAACCACGATTCGTTAAAATACACCGAAGATATCAGAATGTCTGGCTATTGGACCCAGCTTTTTCCAAACGATATTTTTAGTACTCCTCATTTTTTGAGCATCTATTTCCCCAACAAAACCGGATTCATCCTGAAATCAATGTGGATGCTACTATTAAGTTCTATTATTTTGTTATTGATAATAATTTGGGCATTTACCTTTACCATCCAAACTATTTTTAAACAAAAGAAGCTTTCGGAGGTTAAAAGTGATTTTATAAACAACATGACCCATGAATTGAAGACTCCAATATCTACTATATCATTGGCTTGCGAAGCGTTAAATGACGTTGATTTATGTAGCGATGGCACCATTAAATCCAATTATGTGAACATTATTCATCAAGAAAATCAACGGTTGGGAATGCTGGTAGAACGCGTGTTAAAAAGTGCCACTTGGGATAAAACCGATTTAAAATTAAACAGAGAATCCTTCAACTTACACGATGTAATTAAAAATGTGGTGGACAATATTAATATCCAAATCACCTCTAAAAACGGAGTGATTATTCAACACCTAAAAGCAGAAAAACCCGTTATAAAGGCTGATAAAGTTCACATTATCAACCTTATATATAACTTGTTAGATAATGCCAACAAATACTCCCCTACTTCACCGGAAATTACTGTTTCTACCGAAAACATTAGAGAAGGCATTGTGCTTTCTGTAAGCGATAAAGGTACCGGTATAAAAAAAGAAAACTTGAGTAAAATCTTCGAGAAATTTTACAGAGTTCCCACCGGAGATGTACACAATGTAAAAGGGTTTGGTTTAGGGCTAAACTATGTAAAAGCTATTATAGATAAGCATCAAGGAGAAATAAAAGCAACAAGCGAATACGGAAAAGGTACTAAATTTCAGATTTACCTTCCGTTTGATATGAACCAAAATAATTAAAGATATGTCAGAAAAAATTAAATTATTATTAGCAGAAGACGATGTTAACTTAGGCAACTTATTGTCTGATTTCTTAAAAGCGAAAGGTTATGAAGTAACATTGTCTAACAATGGAGAAGAAGCCTTTTCTAACTTTATAAAAGGTAGTTACCAATTGTGTTTATTAGATGTAATGATGCCTGTAAAAGATGGATTTACAACTGCTAAAGAAATCAGAAAAATAAATCAAAAAGTGCCTATTATTTTCTTAACGGCAAAATCTATGAAAGAAGACACGCTTAAAGGTTTTGAAGTAGGTGCTGATGATTACATTTCTAAGCCATTTAGCATGGAAGAGTTGTTGGCAAGGATTAATGCCGTTTTGAGAAGAACACAAGAAGACAACGAAGCTCAAAGCGAAACATTTTTTACCATTGGTGATTACACTTTCGATTATCAAAAAAGACA
>DATGOR010000262.1:0-7331 GCA_035305805.1 Vicingaceae bacterium
ATCATACGCCAGTTTCATTAAATCCTCAGCAATGTTGTTACCAATTTGTTTCCCAAAAGTTAACCAACTCCCTAAAGAAAGTTCACTCAATTGTAATCCTGATTTTCCTAATCTTCTGTATTCCATAATTATTTGTTTTTATTAATGTTATCTCAATCCGTTAGCATTGTTTGATTATTATTTTTTGAAAAGTCTGCATATCCCTTCATAATTGCTGAAAACAATAAATCTCCCATTAACTTATAACCATCGGTAGTTAAGTGGATTTTGTCTGTTTTTGCCAATCCGTGTTTTTGCCAGGTTTTTATAGACCCCAACCCTCCCATAACATGATACATATCCCACATGGCAGCGTTATGTTTGGTTGCTAATCTAATCATGGCGGCCCTTGCTTCTTCCACTCTTTTATTAGGATATCTTCTTTTGTAGTAACTATCATTGTTGGTTACAAAAATAAAATTAGCCTTGGGTGATACAGATTGAATCCAATCCACTAACGTATCATAGTTGTTTTCATAACAATTGCCGCAAAATCCGGGATCGTAAGCATCGTTGATACCAATACAGAAAATTACTAAATCGGGCTGTATAGCTTGCAAATGCTGTTTAAACAAGGTTGCTCTTAAATAACTGGATGTACTTGCTCCATTTACCCCTATGGAATGATATACTACTCCCGGTTCATTATTTTCCAGACTAATTCCATACAATTCAAACGGCTGTGAAGCCGAATCGTTTTTGTAAACAGTAATCTCTATCGAATTCTTATACGTTTTAAAAACAAATTCGGTAAACCCAATACTGTCATTGATGAATATAGCATCGCAAGAATCTGATGTTAATTCCAAACAATATCCTAAGCTATCATTCTGATTATGAAATATTTTTAATCGGTTAAAATCGTATTGCGGTGTATCATCTCCACGAAAATTTATTGAAAAAGAAGCAACACTATCATTAGTAATTGCAGTAATACCGGAAACACCCCAAGTAGCATGATGTTTACTTACTGAATTTCTAAATCCTTGCCATTCTCCGGTATAATTCACTTCGTAGTAATAAGGATTGTTGGTTTTGGCTAGTTTAAAGGGAAACAAAAAACCTCTTCCACCATTAAGGTTAGGAGAAACCTTGTGGAAATTCTTCCTCAGTTGATCAGACCAAATATCAGCTTGTATGTGAGAACCTCCTATTTGCATAATATTTACCTTACCACTACCATCAAACATCAACTCATCTAATTGGTTATAAAAATGTTGTAAGGAAGCACTATCGTTATAAAAATGCAAATAATTAGAGTCGTATTGCACAAAATCGTATTGTTTTATCAAATGAGGGTTTTCTTGTGCTTGTACCTGCTGAAGAAGTACTACCAACAAACTGAAATAATAAATATATTTTTTAGTCATCTGCTGCTTTTAATAAGCAACAAAGATAACAAAGAAATTGAGGGCATATTGTGCTAAGAAAAAGAGGTTTTTAACAAGCTGTTAAATGTCTTATCTACTTCCCTCCTACATAATCTCTTAGATACTCATAAGGAGGGGTTAAATCTCCGTTTTCGCAGATGGTAGCGTTTTGTAATATTTTTCTATCGTCTTTTATCAAATAAGGCAGCACATTTTCAATCAATTCTCTACCAAAATCTTCCGATGCATCTTTGGGTAATTCACAAGGCAAATTATCTACTGCCATCACAGTTATAGCATCTTCTTGGTTAAAATCAGTTTCTTTTTCAGTAATTGCATGATAGCCGTAAAGAGGTGCTTTTATGGTAGATGGACGTAATGTACAAGCTACAGGTCCATCTATATCACAACTTACATCACCCACCACTTTAATATTGAATTCAGGAGATTTAGCATCTTCTCTGGTGAAAATAAAAGGAGCTTCTTCGTCCCAAAAGTGTCCGGAAATGTACATATCGGCTACTTTAGCAAATCGAAAGAAGTGGCTGTTAAATTCAGTGGGGTGTTCAAAAAAATCAGCATTGGTAAATGGTTTGCCGTCTTTTCGTTGATTATAATCTGTTACACCAAGCTGCGTATAAACCGGGTGTTTAAATGTTTGGGTTAAAAATTCATCGGGGGTAACTTTCGAAATGTTTAAAACGTTAAGAATTTCTTCAATACCTCCGGCAACTCTTCCTCCTCCGGTAATCACAATTTTATAATTATTAGGTAAACTTACTTTTTTTAACTCCCTTTCCATTTCTTTCCTATCATCACATAAATAAGCTCTTTTAAGCTCATAAGTATTGGTACGCATGCCATAAGCATAAAACGTATTGTATGCTCCTACCACTCCTGCATACCTTCCAAACCCAATGAGTCTTCTGCCCGATTCGTCCGTGATGGCTTCATAATCAATCATACGGATATTTTTACGCATCATTTCTTGCAGAAGCCCTCTGTTATAAGGTTGTTTTTTGATAGTGTGTGAAAAATAAAAATAAGTTTTATTAGGAATTAGCTGTGGAATTGGCACCTCTTTAACTCCCATTAACACCTCACAATCAACAACATCATCAACTAAAGTAATACCTAGCTGAGCATACTCTTCATCTTTAAATCGTCTGACATCGCTTTTTTGCACCACCACTTCTAATGAAGGCATCTTCTCATTTACTTCCTTACATTGTTGAGGAGACAAGGGCACTCTTTCATCACTTGGTGTCTTTCCTTCTTTAATTATTCCTATCTTCATTGAAACTTATTTTTTGTCCCCTCTAACTCCCCCATAAGGGGAGAACTCCATCTCACAAAACCAATGATAGGCTATGAGTGAAATTCGAGGGATTTTATTTTTGTTTTAAAAAAAGCAAATATAATGAAAACTAAATGCTAAAAAGTATGATTTTTAATACTTGAATTATTTTTTTAAATAACCTTCTGATTTAGCTATAACAGAAGTAACGGTAATATCTCCTGTAACATTTACCACTGTTCGCATCATATCCAAAATACGATCGACAGGAAAAATTACAGCTATCCAAGCGGGGTTTAAGCCGACTGCGTCCAGCACTATCATTAACATTACCAATCCGGCACTTGGTACTGCTGCAGAACCTATGGAGGCTAATGTAGCTGTTGCTACAATGGTTAATTGCTGTGCTAAATCCAAATCAATTAAGTGCATTTGTGCTAAATAAACTACCGCTACCGACTGGTATAAACTTGTTCCATCCATATTAACAGTTGCTCCAATCGGCAATACAAAACTAGATACCTCTTCCGGCACTTTTAGATTGTCATTAACGCATTCCATTGTAATAGGCAGCGTGGCAGCACTTGAACTGGAAGAAAATGCCAATAATTGAGCAGGACTGATTTTTTTAAACAAGGTGGTGTAGCCAAACTTAAAAACACTTCTCATTATTAATGGATAAACCACAAATACTAAAATTGCCAAACCTATTACCACTACCAAACTATACCATCCTAAGTTAACAATGATGGATTGAATGGCTTTAGGATCATCTCCTGCCATTTCACTCAGCTTGGCAGCCATTAAGGCAAAAACAAAAAATGGAGCTGCTTTCATTACAACATCTACCATTTTAAGGAACACTTCATTAAATCCATCTACTATTCCCGTAACGGTTTGAGCCTTTTTTTTATCTATGGTTAGCAATACTATCCCAAAAAAGATGGCAAAAAAGATAATTTGCAGCATTAACTTATTGTCAGAAAGTGAAACAAAAATGTTGGATGGCACCATATCAATCAAAAAAGCTAAAGGACCTGCTTCTTTTGTTTTTCTGGCTTGCTCTTGTCGTTGGGCTAAATCTTTATCTTCGGCAGTAAGCGATTTATCTATTTCGTATTGTTGGTTAGCATCGTCCACCATATCGGCATATTCGGGATTGGTAAGGTACGATTGGTGGTCTTTTATTGCTACATTATTATCTTTCGCCCAAAGTTCGTAAGTAATCCTATTTTTAATGCGTTGTTTTTCGTCTAATTGTTTTCCCGGCTTTAATACGTTTACCAACAACAAGCCTAAAGAAACGGCAAATACAGTGGTAACTAAGTAAATTCCTAAGGTTTTAGCCCCAACTCTTCCCAGTTTTTTGATATCCGACAAGCCTGAAATCCCCACAATGATAGAAAAAAGCACTAGTGGAATGGCAATAAGTTTAAGTAAGTTGATAAATATTTCTCCCCAAGGTGCTATCCAGTTTTTGGTAAATACACTCCAACCAAAAGTAGCTGAAACGTATGCCCAAACTATCCCTAACAATAACCCGATAATAATTTTCCAGTGCAGTGCTAATTTTTTCATGTTTTATTGTTTGTATTTTTTAATCGTTTGCGATAAGCTTCTCTGGTACGTTGTTTTTTAGTTACTAATTGGCATTTTTCGTAATTCGTAAATTCGTCAATTATCCTCCTTGTTCTCAACACACTTCGTTCCTCGCCACTCGAAAGGACATACTTCAAAATCTTCGGTTCTGCGATGGGCTTCACCCATACGCTATTAAATTTCGCTCCTTCGGAGCTTATAACCTCTAAACTTATAAACTAATACCTAAAGCCTAACGCCTAATGCCTAATACCTAAAGCCTAACACCTAAAGCCTAAGAACCCCATCTCCCTGCCCCTATCAAGAGGAAAAAACCAACGCTCATTTCCAATCCTTCAACCTACTCGATAAGTTTCTCAATAAATGATCAACTATAACCAACGCTGCCATGCTTTCAACTATGGGCACAGCTCTTGGCACCACACAAGGGTCGTGTCTTCCTTTTCCTTCAATAGTAGTTTTTTCAACTGTAGTTGTTACCGTATTTTGTGTTTTTAAAATGGTGGCTACAGGTTTAAATGCTACATTAAAATAAATATCTTGTCCGTTGCTAATTCCGCCCAACACTCCACCGGAATGATTGGAGGTAGTGGTAATTTTTCCGTCTTCAGCAGCGGTAAATTCATCATTAAGTTCCGTACTTTTTTTGCTTACACTCTGAAACCCTGACCCTATTTCAAACCCTTTGCTGGCATTGATGCTTAGCATGGCTTTGGCTAAATCTGCTTCCAACCTGTCAAAAACAGGTTCGCCCAAACCTACGGGCACATTACTTATCACACAGGTAATTTTCCCTCCTATGGCATCTCCTTCTTTTCGTATTTTATCGATGTAATCAAACATCATATCTGCAATGTGTTGGTCGGGGCAACGAGTAGCGTGTTGGTAGCGGTTGGTCAAGTCCAATTCCGAGTAAGGTTTTATTAATTTTACCGTTCCCACCTGTGTTACATAAGCAGCAATGTTAATGTGGTAATGCTTTAACACTTGCAAAGCAATAGCTCCGCCAACTATTCGGCAAGCCGTTTCTCGTGACGAACTTCTTCCGCCCCCTCTGTAATCCCTTATACCGTATTTTTGGTGGTAGGTAAAATCAGCATGAGAAGGGCGGTATTTGTCTTTAATGTGTTCGTAATCTTTTGGTTTGGCATCCTTGTTTTCTATAACAAATCCAATAGGAGCTCCGGTAGTTTTTCCTTCAAAAATTCCCGATAAAAACTGTACTTCATCGCTTTCTTGGCGTTGCGTTGTAATTCTAGATTGACCCGGTTTGCGTAAATCCAACAAGTGCTGTACTTGGTTAATGTCCAATTCTAAACCAGCGGGACATCCATCTATAACACCACCAATGGCTGCTCCATGCGATTCGCCAAAAGTGGTTAATTTAAAAATTGTTCCAAAGGAATTACCTGCCATAATGTTGTAATTTGTCTCCGCTACCATAAGCGTAAACACTTGTGGCAAAGCGACCATTTAGCAAAAATAGTAAATAATAATGTACTACATTTTTTTTGTAAGCAGGAACTACAAAATACATGATTGAAAAACTAGCATAACGCTGTTTAAATATAAGTTAGGAAGAGTAATGTAAACGCGTTGGCTAAGTAATCATTTTTTTGTTTTGTAATCCACACTCGGCTCTGCCGCCATACTCAATTTCTCCTCTGCTTCTTTCACCGTTACCTGACCATTCATCAACATAGGCAACAACCAATCTCGCAAGGCGGTGAGGTGTTGGTTTTGCATTAAGTTCTTTTGAATTTTTCCGTGAATGGGTTTTACAAAATCATAGAATTGCTGAACAAGAATAGAAGGTGGATAAACCTCTTTATGATTGGTTACAAAGCTCTCAAAAAGTAAATTCTTTATTCCGCTTGTTTTTCCTTCCCATCCAAAAAGAACTCCATTGTCGTAAAGTCTATTCCACTGATAAACAAAATTGAAGAGATACGTTTCATCCTTCAAAGTCAAAGCTTTGCAGAAATTAGAACAAATGATGGGCGTAGTGAACCTTTCCAGTGTTTCTTCTGTGATAAATGCCAAACGACCTGTTGATTGGGTAGGACTACCGCCTGAAATTTCTACGATTAAGTCGTGGTTTTCCAAGAGCTTGTGGGAGTTCTTCTCTAAAATAAATCGCGTGGGTGCTTTGAGTTCTCCATTTCCATTTAATCCGTTAAGGTCTGCACCTCTTATACAAGAAACTTCAAGTTGATAATTTCCTTCTGCTTCTTCTTTTCCCCAGTCACCGCTTTTATCTTTCTTAATCCATTTGGAAATAGTTTTCACCGCCCACCCCTCAGGAATCTCTCTTTTCAACTCTTGATTATAAACCATTTTACCCCCAGAGGATTTATAGGGCTTGCCTTCTGCATTGGGAAAATCAAACTGTACAAACCAATAATCATACAGCGTTTTTGCCATTGCCTCCAATTCTCGGTTGATTTTGTTGTTCAGCTCGATTTTAGAGTCTATTGACTTGTATAAAGAAACAATTGTATTAAAAGTAGGATTATCAGGGAGTGCTATAGGCAAATGATATAAGTCTCTTTGATATAAGGCAATTACAGTGGTTGTTCCTTGCTTAATCCTACCAAGTAATTTTTTTGAAGTGGGTATATTTAAAAAGGCGTTAATAAAGAAATTCATTTCAGAACAACCATTGTCAATTCTCACAAGCATATGATTGTATAAAATAGTTTTATCATCAAGTTCCCTTACCACACAAGTTTTACCAACAAGCTCTCGACTATTTCTCACATTAATAAGGAAATCTCCTTCAGCTAGGCTAAACTCTTTAATTTCTTTTTCGGTTGCATTTGCTTTTGCAAGATTAGTAGTATCTACACCGCCTTTATCATCGATATCGCCCATTTTTAAATAATAGACATTTCCTTCTCCTAATTCACGGTTACTCCTAATCATACCTTGTTGATATGATTTGATTATATCGGACCAATAGAACCAAGTCCAATTTTTGGGTAATGTATAAGGAATTAATCCTTTTGGAAGCTTTGATAAATATT
>DATGOR010000263.1:0-4114 GCA_035305805.1 Vicingaceae bacterium
AAATCTTGCCCTCCAGTATATAATCCAATGGGAATTACTCCGGATGATGCTCCGTAAAATTTATCTTTTATAATTTCGTTTATCCAATTAAATTTTAAAAAACTGTTTTGCCAAAACTACCTTCATTCATCAAATCTGAGTTTAGCAAGCACGTTAGTACGCTAGTTGCCGGACAAATAGTAGTACACGCTTTTGCTTTTTTGGCATTACCACTCATTACCCATTTTTATCCTGCCGAAAATATTGGTGCATATTCTTTTTTTATGGCATTGTATATGGTTTTTACAACATTAGGCACGGGTAGGTACGAGGCAGCCATTATTGTAGAAGAAAGTGATAAAGAATCCGTCAACTTATGGTCATTAGCAACATTAATGAGTGTTTTAAGCAGTTTTTTACTACTTCTTTTTCTTTTGTTTTTTTACGAAGAAAGTCTGCAATTACTAAAAGTAAATCAATTGGGAATTTATATTTTATGGTTGCCACTCACTGTTTTTTTTGGAGCTTTAATTCGCAACACCCAATTTTACTTTAATAAATACAAAGGCTACAAAACCATCACCCTTTCTGATATAGTAAAATCGGGAACAAACTCTATTGGAGCAATATTATTGGGATGGTTTAAATTTGTTTCGGGAGGATTAATTTTAGCAAATTTGGCAGCACATACCATTGCATTTTTTTGGTTGTTGATAAAATTACCACAACAGTTTTTTCATTCATTAAAAGAAGTCCATTTTTCTGCACTAACATCTATTGGAAAAAAATACCAAAATTACCTTACCTTATATACTTTATCGGGAGCATTAAGTGCGGTGCTCACCAACGGCACCCCCCTATTTATAGTTTTCTTTTTTACAGAAAAAACAGCAGGATACTATTTTATGGCAGAAAAGGTAGTTGGCTTACCAATTGGACTGGTAGTGGCAGCTATTGCAAAAGTATTTTACCAACGAGCTACAGAGATTTTCCGTGAAGATAAAACTGCATTTCTCGAATTTACACGTAACATTCAACGAAAAATGCTTTGGGTGTTATTACCACTTCTAGTAACACTCTCTTTTGTTGGTCCATATATATTTGAATGGTTAGGAAGTGAGTGGAAACAAGCCGGAGAAATGATTAAATATTTTGCCTTATTGGTACTAATAAACAATTTGGTTTCTCCTGTGGCTTCCATTGCCAACATCATTAACAGATTAGACATCTTGCTTTATTTTAATATTGCAGCAGTGATTATTAGAGGCTTATCATTTTTCATTGGGAGTTATTTTTTCACATTTGAAATAGCATTACTCATCTCTGCTATCAGCATTAGTTTATGCTATATTCTATTAGATGTAGGATTAAAACATCAAATTAAAAAACAAATAGTCAACAGCTAAAAACCACTTATAACAAAAAATTACCACTGATGTATTTTTGACTTTCCAACTCTTAAAATATGCTTATTTTCGCTGATAGAAATTAAATTACAATAAAACAAACTGTATCACTATGAAAAAAGTTTTAACCTTAACTGCTTTGAGTATTGCCCTGGTAACAGGTGCTTCGGCTCAAAAAGCAAACAATAAAATTAAATTTGAGCAATACAAATTAGATAATGGCTTAAATGTAATTTTACATCAAGATAAATCTACACCTATCGTTGCCGTAACGGTGCTTTACCATGTAGGTTCTAAAAATGAAGACCCCAATAGAACAGGATTTGCCCACTTTTTTGAACATTTATTATTTGAAGGTTCTGAAAACATCGGTAGAGGCGAATACATGAAAATGGTAAGTTCTAATGGAGGTATTCTTAACGCTAACACATCATTTGACAGAACATTCTATTTTGAAATTTTACCTTCTAACCAATTAGAATTAGGTTTATGGATGGAAGCAGAAAGAATGTTGCATGCAAAAATTGATGAAGTTGGTGTAGAAACTCAACGTGAAGTGGTAAAAGAAGAATACCGTCAATCTTTTGAAAACAGACCTTATGGCTCTTTTTTAATGGAAATGTTCGGAAGAGCTTTTGAAAAACATCCTTACCAATGGGTGCCAATAGGCTCTTTAGAGCATCTAAATCAAGCAAAAATTGAAGAATTTAGAGATTTTTACAAAACTTGGTACGTACCTAACAATGCTACTTTATCCATTGCCGGAGACTTCGACATTAAGCAAGCTAAAGCGTGGATAAACAAGTATTTCTCTGACATACCAAAAGGAACAAGAGAAATAGTGAGACCTACCGTTGTAGAACCGGTAAAGAACAAAGAAATTAGAGATACTATTTACGATAACGTTCAGCTACCCGCAGTAATGATGGGTTACCATACTCCTGCACAAGGTACTGATGATGCTTATGCTGTAGAAATGTTAGCTCAAATTTTATCGCAAGGAAACAGTTCTAGAATGCAAAAAAGCATCGTGGATGAACAACAAAAAGCGTTATTTGTAGGAGCATTTCCGTTCCCTACTGAAGACCCTGGTTTATCTTTAATGTTTGGAATTGCTAATATGGGTGTTCCTGTTAATGAATTAGAAGATGCCATCAATAAAGAAATTGAAAAAGTTCAAAACGAATTAATTTCTGAGGAAGAATTCCAAAAATTGAAAAACCAAATTGAAAACGACATGGTTTCTAAAAATGCTAAAATTGAAGGTATTGCCGAAAATTTAGCCAACTATCATGTTTACTATGGCGATGCCAACCTTATCAACACTGAAATTGATAGATACATGAAAGTTACTCGTGAAGATTTAAAACGAGTTGCCAATAAATATTTCAGAACAGACAACAGAGTGGTATTACATTATTTACCAAAAGCTAATAATTAATACTTCATCTAAAAAATTGAATAACATCTATTTAGATTTAAAAATATAAATTACAATCTCATGAAAAAATTAAGCATATATCTTTTATCATTAACCTTGATAAGTAGTGCATTTGCACAAAAGCTGGACAGAAGCGTGATTCCTTCGCCTGCTCCTGCTCCAAAAATCAATTTAGCTCAACCGGAAAGTTTTACCTTACCTAATGGACTAAAAGTTTTTGTGGTTGAAAATCATAAATTACCCAAAGTAGCTTTTTCATTAAACCTTGATGTTGACCCTGTATTAGAAAAAGACATGAAAGGCTACGTGGACATTACCGGTCAATTATTACAAAGAGGTACAAAAAACAGAAGCAAACAACAATTAGATGAAGAAATTGACTTCATTGGAGCTACTTTAAGTACCTCTTCAAAAGGTGTTTATGCATCTTCCTTAAAAAAGCATCAAGCTAAAATATTAGAATTAATGGCCGATGTAGTATTAAACGCTGATTTTAAACAAGAAGAGCTAGATAAACTTAAAACACAAACCATCTCAGGGATCCAGACTTCTAAAGACGATCCGGATGCTATAGCAGAAAATGTTCGTTCCGTTTTAATTTATGGAAAAAATCATCCTTATGGAGAAATTACCACAGAAGAAACAGTAGAAAACATTACCTTAGATGCTTGTAAAAATTATTACCAAAGCTATTTCAGACCAAATGTTTCTTACCTTGCTGTAGTAGGTGATATTAGTTTAAAAGAAATTAAACCATTAATTGAAAAATACTTTGGTGCTTGGGAAAAAGCAGAAGTACCGGTAAACAAATACAAAACTCCTTCTGCTCCAAAATCTACACAAGTAGCTTTTGTTAATAAAGAAGGTGCGACACAATCTGTTATTAACATTACCTATCCGGTAAACCTGAAAAAAAGCAGCCCGGACGTAATCAAATCTCGTATCTTAAATGCTATTTTAGGTGGTAGTGCTACTGCTCGTCTATTTATGAATTTAAGAGAAAAACACGGTTATACTTACGGTGCTTATTCTAGTCTTTCTTCAGACGAGTTAGTTGGAGATTTTAAAGCATTTGCAAAAGTAAGAACAGAAGTTACGGATAGTGCTTTAACTCAATTTATGGTGGAATTAAACAGAATTGCTGATGAAAAAGTGAGTGATGAAGAATTAGCTGGAATGAAAAATTACTCTTCAGGAATTTTTGCTTACACCTTACAAGACCCTCAAACGATAGCTCGTTTTGCCATAGAAACTGAAAAGTATAAATTACCGGCAGATTACTACGCTA
>DATGOR010000264.1:0-2657 GCA_035305805.1 Vicingaceae bacterium
AGAACTAAGCATGTTTTTAAACTCCAAATCTTCAAACTTTTCGATAAGTTGTTGATGTAAATCGTCCACTTCTTCCTCTGAAGCTTCTCCTTCTTTATGAAATTCATAAAGCACCTCTAAATCGCCTAACATGGATTTAAGCTCATTAAAAGCATCAACCCAAACTTTAATATTACGAACTAATTTAAGTTGTTTTTCAGCTTCATCGGGATTGTTCCAAAAGTTAGGGTCCTCGGTTTTTTGCTGTTCTTCTTCTAATTGAATTGTTTTCCCGGGTATGTCAAAGATACCCCCTTATCGCTTCCAGGCGATCGGCTAATTTTTTTAGCTGCTCTTGTGTTATCATGCCCCAAAAGTACTACTATCCCACATTATTTTATCTTTTTTTTATTGGAATTTTTCTACGATTAAAACCAAAAACTTTCCTGAAGCCTAAAACTTCAGGAAAGTAGTTGAAAGTAAACTAACAATTAAAATTTAAGGACTAATCCGGCAAGGAAATTTGTTCCTGCTTGTGGATAATAGAAGTTTTCGGTAATTAAATCTTCGTAGATATAACTATAAGTATAACCATTGCTGCTATACATGGTGTCAAAAATATTGTTCACCATTACATGGAAAGAAAGTTCTCTCATTTTCTTTGGCAATAAAATAAAGCTTATTCTGGCATCTACAGTTTGGTAAGCATCAATAGCTCTGTTATTATTGGAGGTATTATCTAAAAACTGCTTGCCTACATATTTGGTTTGCACCATTAAATTCAGCTGTTTAATAGGATGGTAATGTATGCTTGCTGCTGCAATTACATTTGGTGAAAAAGCAATGTCGGTATTAGAGTAGTTGTTTTCTATAACATCAAAACCATTGGTATAGTCGTAAAGTACTTCCGTAAATTGGTCGATTTTATTTTGAGAGAAAGTTGCATTGGCATTTAACATGACTTTTTTACTAATTAAAAAGTTAGATTCTATTTCAATGCCCATTCTGTAACTTTTATCCACGTTTGTTCTAATAGAAGAGCCAACGTCATTTAATTCACCTGTTAACACCAATTGGTTGGTATAATCCATGTAATAAAAATTAGTTCTAAACCACAGTTTTTTCAATTTTATACCAATCCCTGCTTCATAATCAATCATGGTTTCATGTTTGGGTTGCTTATTGGCAGGGTTGTCTATAAAATCTGTTCGTACCGGCTCTCTGTTAGCTACACTAATTGAAGCGTAAGCTCTTACTTTATCATTAAACTGGTAGTTTAAACCACCTTTCGGATTAAAAAAAACAAAATTGGTATCCACTAGTATTTCTCTTAAATCACTATCAATTCCTTTGGTTTGATAAGCGATGGTTCTTAATTGAACATCTCCAAAAAGGGTTAGTTTATCGCCAATCAAGTAATCAGCTTTTAAAAAGGTGTTAATATCTTCCTTCTTAGCATTGTTGTTATAATATTGTTCATTTTTTGGAGTATTCACTGCATATTGCATCCAAATAATTTCACCAAAATGGTCTCCATCATAAAAATTGTATCCTCCTCCCAATGTTACAGAAAGTTTGGCGGTTTTGTAATTTATGTTATAAGTAGTTCCATAAAAGTGATTGTCTAACCAACGCCTTCTAATTAAATCTGAACTAACTATGGTATCACTCCCTATAAAGATAGACGAAATGTTATAATCCGTCAAATCATCATCTTTTCTGTATTGCTCGTAATAACCTCTTCCATAAGTATAATGCAACGCAGCATTGGCACTCCATTTAGTAGAAAATTGATGTGAAAACAACAATTGAGCGTGGTCTTGTTGGTAATTGTCTGTTTCGTTATCATATTCGTAATAATTGTAGGTTCTGCCTGAATTTAATAAGTTATGTGTTTGTGCAGAATCTAATCCGTTGTTCATGGCATGTATTTCCATGTCTTCTTTGTTTCCGGTAATTCTACTTTCCGGTGTTCCCCACCATGATTGATAGGTTTTTTCTTTTCCTGCAAAATATACTAACTTCACCGATGTATTTTCGGCAAAATAACCTGCCGACAAATAGTAGCTTTTTAAATCGGATGTTGCTCTATCAATATAACCGTCAGATTTTATGTAAGAAGCTCTACCATCAAATGCCCAGTGCTTATTAATAAGACCTGTTCCGAATTTAGCTGTGTATTTTTGGGTATTAAAAGAACCGTAAGAGCTAGCAATTTCTCCGTAAGGGTTTTCCTTTAAAGTGGTGGTCTGTAAGTTTACTGTTGCTCCAAAAGCCCCTGCCCCGTTGGTGGAAGTCCCCACGCCTCGTTGTATCTGTATATTTTCTGTGCTAGAAGCAAAATCAGGCATATTCACCCAAAAAACACCTTGCGACTCGGCATCATTAATTGGGATTCCGTTGACCGTAACATTTATTCTTGTGGCATCCGAACCTCTTATTCTAAATCCGGCATAACCTACTCCAGCCCCGGCATCGCTGGTAGAAACCAATGAGGTAGTATTTTGAAGTAAAAATGCCATGTCTTGTCCTAAATTATTTTTTTCAATCTCTTGGTAGGAAATATTGGTATGAGCAATGGGAGCCTTTTCTTTTACTCTGGTAGCAGTAACTATTAACTCATCTAAGTTTTGCTCACTTTCGTTGAGTACTATTTTGTATTCACGGTTTTCTGTAAG
>DATGOR010000265.1:0-9242 GCA_035305805.1 Vicingaceae bacterium
TCCTTATCCCTGTTTTTGGATTTAAATCGTTCAATTGCCTTAGCAAGTTCTTCCAAATCAATGGGTTTTAAC
This sequence comes from Vicingaceae bacterium, assembly GCA_035305805.1. GTDB lineage: Bacteria > Bacteroidota > Bacteroidia > Flavobacteriales_E > Vicingaceae > BRH-c54. The sequence goes on from DATGOR010000265.1 coordinate 73, forward strand.
AAATAATCTAATGCACTGTATTTTATTGCTTTTATAGCATAGTGGTCATAAGCAGTGGTAAATATTACATCAAAATTAATGACAGGAAGCTGCTCCAACAGGTCAAATCCGTTTTCTCCGGGCATTTCAATGTCTAAAAAAACCAAATCGGGTTCATGTTTTTCAATAGCAGCTAATGCCTCAGCAACATTGGCTGCTTTTTCTTTCAACTCAATTTCAGAAAAATGTTGCGTAAGTGTAGTTGCCAAATGCTCTCTACCGCCTTTTTCATCATCAACAATAATTGCTTTATACATAATAAATTTGTTTTTAAATGGGTATAAACAACTCTACCCTTGTTCCTGCCGCTTGATTGTTTATTTTTAAATCATTTATCTTAACTGTAAGTTGATTTCCGTTAATAGAATTGAGCAACTCTACCCGTTCTTTGGTAATGCTCATCCCAAAAGAAGGAGTATTGGTTCTCTTTAATTTTAGGGCATTTTCTCTTCCTATTCCATTGTCTTCTATGGTGCATTTAAGTAAGTTATTTTCTTCCAGTAAAAAATGTATTCTAATAGTACCTTTACCCTCTTTGTTAGATATGCCATGCCATATTGCATTTTCTACATAAGGTTGTACTAGCATAGATGGAATTTGTTCGTATTGCGTATCAATATTTTCATCTACCATAATTTCGTAATCAAACTTATTATTTAAGCGAAGTTGTTCTAATTCTAAATATAATTTTAGCGTTTCAATTTCATCTTTAAGTTGAATGCGTTGTCGTTTAGTATTGGCTAAGGTAGCACGCATTAATTTAGCAAATTTAGACAGGTATAATGCTGCATCTTGACTTTCGTTTTGGGTAATAAAATTTTGAATGGAATTGAGTGTGTTAAAAATAAAATGAGGATTCATTTGCGACCTTAATGCTTGTAACTCTGAAAGCAAGGCTTTTTGTTTTTGTTCTTCTAACAACTTGTTCTTTTTTCTGTTTTGTTTTTGAACCAACAATACCATTAAAATACCCAAGACCACAATGGCTAAAAATAAGGTAAATAAAAACCAAACTGAAGCATAAAAAGGTGGTTGAATAGAAATGGATACAGTAGCAGGCATTTTACTCCATGTTCCGGCATCGTTCATGGCAAAAACCTTAAAAGTATAGTTGCCGGGTGGTAAAGAAGTATAATAAACTGATGCATTTGCTGAATAAATCCAATCATTATCAATTCCCTCTAACATATATTTATATTGTAATCCTGAGTTGGAATTACTAATTCCACTGATGTTAAACTCAATGGCATTATGGAGGTGCGAAAGCTCATAATGAGTCAAAACACTGGTATCTATTCCGTTAATTTTAATATTATTAATAAATACCGATGGTGGCAAAGAATCAACAATCACTTTATCTGTTCTTATTACTTTTGATTTTCCTATACTATTTTGACTGCTGTTGTAATTGTCGGGTAATTGATTGATGATATATTTACTTTGTATTTTTTCATTGTCGGTTTCAGTTTTGGAAAAAATTGCCGGAGAGGAATAAGAAATGGGGGCACTGTCATCTAACCCTATAAACTCATTTTTTAGCATAAAAACACCATTTCCTGAGCTGCCAAACCAAAGGTTACCGACATTATCTTCAGTGATGGATATAATAGTTTGATTTCCTAAATATCGGGTAGATTTTGTTTCTTTTAAACTCCCATCTGTATATGAAATAATACCTCCGTTATTTAAAGCAAACCATATTTTTCCTTTACTATCTTGAAAAATATATTCCACGTTCTTTTCCACAAAAATTCGATTGAGAAAATTGGTGGCATTAAATCGAATAACCTCGTGTTGCTTTGAAAACAAAAAGGTGTTATCAGCAAGTTGTACTATGTTTGTTCTTGAGTTGCCACTAACCTCTGCCAATGGTATTGAAAAATCATTGGGAGCAATATTAATGAGCAATTCGTCTTTAGAACTATTTAAATTGTTCCCCGAAATGTATTTATTGCTTACTTTCATTACATAAAACGGATAATTAGAAAGTGATAAATTAGAAATAGTTTCTGTTTTTAAATCTATGTAAATTAAAGCATTGCCAACAATAGTGGTGATATAAAACGCAGAGTCGGCATAACAAATAGAGTTGATGATTTTATTTTGCAATCGTTTCTTTACCATTTCATTAAACGGGAAAGGAGTGAGTTGCTTGTTTTGATACTCGTATATTTCTCCATAAATACTCCAAACCATTAACGATTGGGGAGTTTTAATAAATTTAGAAAGGTTTTCGTAGTTAATTGTTTTTATTAAATCGTTATTCTTAAGGGTATAAATACCTTCATTGCTAATAAATAGCATGTTTCCATTATGTTCAACAATGTCATTAAATTGCAAGTAAGGCGATTTGGAAGATTTAAAATTTACAAAATCAGGGTGTTGTGCTGTAACATTTACAACAACAAAAACAAGCAATATAATTATCCATTTAAAATTCACCAAAAACCTCGTTTTGAATAGATGAAAGTAATTCTTTTTTCTTAAATATTCAAGGCAACTAAGCTGAACGGTAGTAAATTTTTTATGAGTGGTAGGGTTTTCTTTATAAACGGTTATTTGTTAAACAGAAATACCAAATCAACTACAGTAGAAGTATGGGTGTATGAAAACAACACATTTTTAGAAGAAAAATCATAAGCAGTAATAATATTATTGTCAATAACATAAAGTTCGTTAGAGAAAGCATCGTATTTTATTTTATTGGCATTTATTCCACTCAAATAAGGTAAGGTAGAATAATTATTAGCATTTACTAGCACCAAATTACCGTTTTGAGCTATTAGATAAATACCGGTAGAAATTTCTTCGCAAGCATCTATTGCTCCTGAAGAAAGGTTGAATAAAGTGGTTTTAGTGTTAGATGGAGCATCATACACATAAATTTTGCCATCGTTGGTAGAATAGTCGTTGGCCAACATTACTGCCTTGTTTGGAGTAAAGGCATAAAGTCCCACCACATCTTCATTTAATCCTAAGCGATTAAAGATAGTTCCTGAATTTGTCCAATAAGCACTGATATAACGATTGTTGTTTCCTACAGCTTTTTCTTCACTGAAAAAAATATTATCGTGATAAAGCACATTTTCGGAATAATGACTACTTTGAACTGTTGCGTAAAATGAAGGGCTACCATTATTTTTATACGCCTTAATTTCTCCATCTCTGGTACATACAAAAAGCTCTTTGTCGTAAAAGTAAGTGTTTGTGTAATAAGGCACTGAAGAATTAGCATTAGCAATAGTCCACGCATTTTGATTGGCAGCTAAATCGATGGCTGTTATTTTAGCTGTATATTCTCCAATAAAAATGAGGTGTTGCATAAAAGAATTGGTTGCACCGGCAAGTAAGTCGCCACTAACCGTTTTATATAAAGTAGCATTGGAGTTATTGAGTTGGTAAGCGGAAGAACTTCCTCCAAAACTATCAAAGAAAAATACGCCTGTTCTAGTTTTAGGAATTTCTCCATATTGAATATATATGTATTTTGAAGTAGAATTATTGCCATCACTTGCCTGAATGCTAAAGTAATATTGACCTGAGGGCATGTGTAAATCATTAAAAAAATAGGGGGTATTGAATGAGTGTTCCTTTTCATTTGGTTGAAGTGTAACAGTAGGTAGCACCGGAATGTCGTTATTATCTCTTAAAGAAATGGATATGGTAGATACATTATTCTCATCGGTTGCTACACCCGAAATAAAAAGCGTATCACCACCATTTACTTGTTGGTTATTACTTGGTGAAGATATTGAAAGCGAAGGAGGTGTATCATCCACAAGCTTTTCGCAGGAGAAAAACACCAACGACAAAGTAGCTAAAAATATGAATAGTAGGTTTTTCATTTCAACTGTAAAGTTAGTGGTTTTTTTGGAAATCAATAAAAAAAAGCAAGTGTTGCGATAACACTTGCTTTTTATAGAAGTTGTTTAAAGTCTATGTATAATAATGAAAATGAATTATTTTTTTACAATACGAGGCATTTTTGAGAAGCATAGCCATTGCTATGGTTAGAGAAAATAACGATGTAATGTGAAAAAAGAAACATTTTTTAATTTATAGAGGAGACTTTAAACAACTTCATAATGTGAAAGGCAAATTAAATATTAATTGTTGCCTCCTATTCTAATACCGATTTTTAAGTTAATTCTTAAATCAACCGGAATTTCGTTGCCAATGTAAGGAACGTAATCATCTTCATTGAAAATTTCTTTCGGCATTTCTTCTGCTACTTTATTGCTATAGCTTACCGAATTAGTTACAAACTTGCCAATTCCAAAAGTAGCCTCTAAAAATAACGCTCCTTTAGTCTTCCATTTATATCCTGCTAATGCACCTAAACCAAAGGCAGAAGTAGAAACATCAGTTTTGGCTAAAATGATGGTGTTAGCATCATTTGGATCGATATAAGCAAACTCGTTATTCTTTGCGTTAGAAGAGCGGTATTTTGCATACACTCCGATATAAATCCCATCGTTTCCTTTATTGGGTGTTGCATAAAACTTGTACTCAGGAACAATGTTCATTTCAGAGTATTCATCTACATCTCCGTAGAGTGATTTGCCATCAGCAAACATATTATCTGATGCAAAATTGAAGTTGATGCCTACCGAATTATTGCTATTCATTAAGTAATCGTATCCGATTCCATATTTTGAAAAAGCAAAACCTAACACATCGGTACTTATATCGTGCTGTGCTTTAAGGCTTATTCCTGAGAATAATAAAGCTGCTATTAATAATTTTTTCATAGTTATAAATTTTAGTTACATAAAGATTACCATAAAGATTTATAAATTACTGTATCAGGCTGACCATTTCCATAAGCTACACCTATGTCTCTAACAGCTTGAATCCATTCGCTTTTTTGTTCTTGATCTTTTAGGATGTATTTCCATTCTCTTGCATCTAACTCTTTAACTCTAGCTTCAATTTTACTCATTAAAGCTTTTACTTGACTAAAGCATGAAGTCTGCGGTTCGATAGTAGATAGTATAGCTCCGGCTTTTTCAGCAGCTTCTATGTCTTGTGCAGCATTCCAAATATTTTGAGCTTCTTGTAATTTTAACTTACAATCTCTTTCTATTTTCTTTAAGTAAATAGGCTCAAGTACTTTTAAACTCTTTTCGTAACATTCATCACATGCATCTGGCACACTGGCAAGTAAGAAAATAGCTTCTTCAAATTGATTTTGAGCTTCTAAGTTTTTAGCTTTGGTGATAATCAAATCACAGTTTTTGTTGTAATAATCAATAATTTTTGCTTTTCCTTCTTTAATAAATGCTTGCACTTCAGGATGTGCAGGTTTAATCATTTTTATAGCTGAGATATATGCTTTACTTTCATTTACTCCGGTACCTTTTACAGATATGGTCTTACTAGCATAAGCATTCCCTTCAAACCCATCACCGATATATAATGTTATATCTAAACTATATGCGTGCATGGTGGGAGGTCCGGGAAGTATATCTTTTGAAGTAACCATAATATTAGCAGAAATAATAAACCTTGAATTGAAGGTACTTGCAGCAATACCGTTTTTGGTAATAACTTCTTTTAGTTTGTTGGTTAACATATTTTTTGCATTACTTGGCATGCCTTCAATTTGATCGGGCACCCATGCTGTTAACATTAACCTGCTCATTTCATCGTCAGTAGCAGTTTTTTGAGCAAACGATTGGCTGCTGAAGCAAAGCACTAGCATTGCCATCAACAAATAATTTAATTTTTTCATAAGTATAATTTATAGTTTATTTGGTATAATTTTATTTACCTCCAAGTATAATAGTAGCTCTTCCTAATCCTTTAACAACAACTTTATTAGGCACTCCTAATCCTTCTAAGTATTTGCTTAATTCTCTGGCAAACCCTCTGGTATCCATCGCTCTACCTTTAGCATTGTATAAAGGCATTCTCACTTGTTCAAAAACCATCATATTCTCAGTTACATCCATTACGCTAAATCTATTTTTAACAGTGTTTTCTGCTATCCAATCTTCAATAACATAAGAAAGCTCATCACCATTTACTTCGGACTCTAAATCATATGCTGAATCGCTCCATTTTTGGATTCTAATAATCACTTCTCTACCATTTTCAAACATATCATCAAAATGAGCTTGAAGAGTGGCATTGAAATTATCAATGTGAGCAGTTACTGCTTCTTGTAATAAAACCGGTGTTTCGGCAGTAAATGAAGGGTCTCCTGTTCCTTGTGCACCGGCAATTTGTTTGTCGGTATATGCATCTAACCCTTGAAGAATAAAAGTTACTGATTTTTTAGGCCCGGTAGTATTGATAGACCAAGTTAACTGCATAATAATGTCGGCTTTAGCCACTTTTTTCAGTTTATCCATGGGTGTTTCATCTACATCACTACCGGTTTCTTTTGATGTCATCATGTTGTCCTCAGCAGCGTTAGATTCTAACGTTTTTAAAACCGACTCTAAGTTTTTTAACGGAAAACCTCTTTCTGCCATCATGTTATTGATAGCTCCCATTACTAATAGTAAATCTGTATCTTCTTGCAACGCTTTTTTATAATCAGGTACTTTTATGATTGTTCCTTGATTATCAAATTCCATTACATAACCGTTTTTGACGCACCAATTATCACTTGGCACTACCATAATAGTGGGTTTTTTAGCTTGACCAAAAGTAGTTGAAATTGCAGTTAAAGCTATGCTGCAAACTAGTAATATTTTTTTCATAATAAATTGAATATTAGTTATTGGTTACTGTTTAATTATTTAATTATTTTATCGGTTACCATTCGCTCTTTAAGCTTAGCTCTTTGAACTCTAATGATAACGCCATAAGTTACTTGATCTTCAAACTTTTTTCTGCCTTGTACTACAGAAAAGTGCATATCAGAACCATCTTCTCCTGTTATAAATTCTTTGTATGCTCCTTGATCAGCAAAAAATGCATTGAAATAATCTTCATATTTCTCTTGTGCATTTACTTCAAAAATCACTGGTTTAGAATTACACTCTTGTTTACCAAAAGTGATGCCTTTAAACAACACGTCTCTTACACCATTTTTCTTGGCTTGTTCCACAGCATCTTCTCTGTTTCTGCCTGTTCCCCATGCTTTTACAGTTTGAGAGCCATCCATTTCTACGCCCATACATTCGGTTTCATAAGTATAATTTCCAGACATGCTTCTTTGTGCGTCTCCACATGAATTTAATGTGGATGAAATGATAATAAACCCAAGTGCACTTGCTATTAATAATCCTGTTTTTTTCATTTTTATAAAATTAAATTATTAAATATTTTTTAAAACCCTGAAGATAAGCCTTTGATAATTCCGGCATCTTCTAAATCTTTTCTTAGCAAATCTACCATTACCGTTACTACTACCCCTACTTTGTACTCTTTACCCACCTTCATAGTGGTTGGTGTTCCATCGCCAGAGCTGGAAACAAATTTCATGTATTTGCCTCCATCTTTAAAAAAGTCATCAAAAAAATCGGCTTTTTGTTGTTCTAAAGAAGGGTCGTTGGTTAATGGTCGTTGGTTAGTACATCCGCTTGCTCCTCCGGCATATCCTTGGAAGATAATTCCATGAACAGCATTTTTTTTAGCTTGATTTAAAGCTACTGTAGATTTTTTAGAATATGACCAAACTTTAATTACTTTGGTGCCTGGTTTTCCTATCCCAACGCATTCAATTTCATAACGCCAATCTTTAGTATCTTCGTTGGCTTTCTTCTTTTTATTGATTTGTGCATTAGCCGTAAACATTAAAAATAACATTACAGCAGATAATAAGCTAAATTGTTTCATCATGGTTTTCGTTTTTAATTGGTTAAAGTTATTAAAATTTAATTAATTTGTCTGATTAACATTCCCGGGTAGTACCCTTTGCCTCCTTTAAAGTGAGTAAACTCTATTGCATCATCCACTTCAATTGGATTTCCTTCTTCATCAAGAGGTGTTTCTCCTGCTGCAAAACGGTTGTCCCATATATTTTTTTTGTCAACAGTAATAATTCCTTTTCGTTTGTAAGTTACTTTCCCTTTTTCATCTACCACTTGTTCTAAAACTTCGTACTTATCCCCTTTCTCTAACCCTTCTTTTAGTCCAATTTTTGCTCCTAAAGGATCTATGCTAATAAGTGGGGTTTTTGTTCTAAATTTTTCAAATTTACGTTGTAATTTAGCATAGACTGCATCTACTGATTTTAAGGTTGCATTTTTAATAATCATTTCTTCATTTTCTGCATTAGCCCCTAGTCCGGTTATAAATGCTGATGCTTTTTGAAACCCTACTAATTTCAATTGGAATAATGAAGTGGTATCAAAGGCTATTTTTTTTAAAGAATCGATGTTGTTATGATCCATCCAATAATTTTGATAGAAAACTGCCGATGTTGAATCATTCCAATTTAATTCATATAAATAAGCTGTTGTCCAGATAGAGTAACCCTGACGAGCTTTTTCATAAGCATTTTCGGCTGCTTCAACAGCTACTTCTTTTAATGCTTGTATGGCTATTTTATCTGCCAAAGCCAAGGCAGTTTCTTTTGCTGCTAACGCAGTAATCTCATTACTTACAAATTTAGAAAAACTCACCACTACAAAAGTGTTTGGAATTAAATCTTCACCAGCATCAGCAAGCATAGCTTTTCCTCTTTCGGTGTTGGCAGCAATGCTTTGAGCTTGAGCGGAGGCATCATATAGACCGCGTTCTTGTATTAATTGCATACTAAAAGCACCTAAAGAATCTCTACTAAACCACTTGGCCACTATTTTATTCGCGACTTTGTTTTGGGAAAAATAATTGTCAATAGCAGGTAATATCGCTGCTTCTTCATCTTTTTTCTTTTCAATAGACCCAATCCCTTCCGGTAAATATTCATTTAGATTGATGGATTTATCTTCCACCGAATGGTTGTTGTACTTCTCAGGAAATGGAGCTTCCATAAAAGTTTTAATAATCAAGTCTTTTTTGGGAAGTTTACTATCTTCAATAATCATGGTATGAAGAGAACTTCTGCGGTAGTTGATAATCTCTGAGTTGGATTTTTCAATCTTTGTTAACTCCGGTTTTTCTTCTACTTTAGTAGTATCATTGGTTTGTCCAAATACTTGGGTTATTTGCAATAAACTAAGAATAAATAAACA
>DATGOR010000266.1:0-7470 GCA_035305805.1 Vicingaceae bacterium
CTTTTTCTACTACATCTTTGCCTAAAATGTACGTGTTGGATTCATAATAAATTTCATCAAAATCAACCCCCATAGTTTGGTAAGTAACATCAAAACCATCATACACCCAAGCATTCATTTTTTTCCATAAATCCACCACCTCTTTATCTCCATTTTCCCACGTAAGTAGCATTTCTTGTGCTTTTTTAAATATAGGAGCTTCTTTTTCGGCTTCTTCTTTTGTTAACCCTTTTTCAACAAGCAGATTGATTTCTTTTTTATACGCCTTATCAAACTCCACATAATACTTCCCTACCAAATGGTCGCCTTTTAGACCCGAACTTTCGGGAGTTTCTTCATTTCCAAATTGTTGCCATGCCAGCATGCTTTTACAGATGTGAATTCCTCTATCATTAATAATTTGGGTTTTATACACATCGTGTCCGTTCGCTTTTAAAATTTCAGCAACCGAATAACCTAAAAAAATGTTTCTTAAATGCCCTAAATGCAGTGGTTTATTGGTATTTGGCGAAGCATATTCTACCATGTAGGTTTTACCTGATGGTGCTGCTTGTCCAAATGTTTTATTTTGAGCAATAGTATTGAGCTCACCAAGCCAGTAGTCAGCAGCAATGCTAAGGTTTAAAAAGCCTTTTACCACATTAAAATCAGTAATTTCTGCAACATTATCTACTAAATACTTGCCTAAATCTTCAGCGGTTTGTTCAGGAGATTTTTTTGATATTTTAGTAAAAGGAAAAACCACCACCGTTAAATCTCCATCAAATTCTTTTCTGGTTTTTTGAGGTTGAATAGTATTTACATCCACTTCAGCACCATAAATTGATGCAATTCCTTTTTTTACTGCTTGTATAATTAATTCTTCCATTTTTAGTTTTTTTCGCCACGAATGCACAAATTTTTACATTCACACATTTTTCCCGCTGATATCACTGATTTTCGATTTGTTCATTTTAATAATTTCCACATCATCATACTTGCTTATCTACACATTACAAAAGGTTTTTCTCAATTTTCTTAGTAACCTCATTCAACACTTCAAAAGCAGTTTCTGCCATTACGTTTCCTTTATTATCTAAGGTAGGATTTACTTCTACTATTTCTAGGCAAATTACCTTATTGCTAGCGATAATATGATTGATAATGTTTTTTACTTCATGTTGATCAAACCCTTTGGAAACGGGTGTTCCTGTTCCTTTAGAGATTAAATCACAATCCATAGAATCCACGTCAAAAGAGATGTAGATGAAATCACAATTTTTTAATTTTTCTAGGGCTTCATTCACACATAATTCTAATCCCCTATACCTTACTTCCTCTACTTTATAGTTTTTGATGCCGTTTTTTTGCATTAAAAAATCTTCAGGTTCTTCTGTATCTCTAACACCAAAAAAAACTACATCTTCATGCAATACTTTTGGAGAAATGCCACCAATGTTTTTCATACCCTCCCAATTTTCGTGGGTTTCTTCTTTTACCTCATTTACTTTCCTATCTAGGTTGTCATCACCCAAGGCAGCAGCCATTGGCATTCCGTGAATATTGCCGGAAGGAGTAGTGTAGGGAGAGTGCAAATCGCCATGAGCATCAATCCAAACTACGCCTATACGTTTGTTGGGAAAGGCACATTTTAATCCACTAATGGTTCCTAATGCAGAGGAGTGGTCACCTGAAAGCACCAAGGGAAAATAGTCTTCTTGAATGGTTTTTTTAACAGCATTAGATAACCGCTGACAAACCTTTAGCACTTTCCCAATTCTTTTAGCATAAGGGGTTTGCTGTTTTTCATAAACAGCTTCATTTTCACTTTCAATTTCTACATAATCGTAGTTGTTAAAATAATCATTGCCGGCATTAATAGCAGCAATTTCTATGGCATCAATTCCCATATCGGAGCCTCTTGTTCCTGCACCGATGTCCGAACGGTTTTTAATGATTTTTATAGCTTTCATAGTATAAGAATATTTTGAGGGCGTTAATTCGCTACAAATAAATTGGTTTTACCAAATCAGAAACAAAAATATTGATATATTTGTTGCTACAAATTTTAAAAATGGCTTTTTTTCATCTTTTTTTGAAAGGATAACTAAAGAAGAAACAGACGAACTTCAACATGCAAAAAAACATCTTTTTTTTATTTCTGCTTTTAGGTTTTCTTGCGTTATTTTCCTGCAAGGATGGTGTTGCTGACCAGTCTGAAGGAGTGATAGAGTATGATGTGTCTTATCCAAAAATGGATAAAACTAATTTTATGCTCGATTTTATGCCTAAAGAAATGAAAATGTATTTTAAAGACAATAAGTACATTACTACTGTTTCTGCCGGTATGGGCACTTTTAAAACAGAATTTTTATGCGATAAGGCTACGGATGAATTCTTTCAATTGGTAAAATTGATTAATAAAAAATATGTATTAAGATTAGAAGGAGAGCAAATTCCTAAAACCCTAGAAATGCTTCCGGCTTATCGCATTGAGTTTGTGGATGAGTATAAAGAAATTTTGGGATACACCTGTAAAAAAGCGATAGTTACTGTAGATAATGAAACCAATGATGCCTTTTCGGTTTACTATACCGACCAAATAAAAATTGAAAACCCTAATTGGTGCAACCAATTTGCTCCAATAAAAGGAGTAATGTTAGAGTATCAATACGATAAGTATGATATTTGTATGCGTTTTGAAGCTAAAAAGATAAATTTTGAAAAAGTAAAAGATAAAATTTTTGAAGTTCCTAAAGATTATCAAAGTGTTTCCTTTGATGAGATGGAAAAAGAAATGACAGAAATTTTTGAAAGTTTTAAATAACAACCAAACCAATAAAAAATAAACGCATGAAAAAATTGTTATTAGCTGTTTGTTTAACAGCCGCAACTACAGTTGCAACTTACGCACAAAAATCATTTGAAGGGTCTGTAAAATACAGCATTGCTTATGGAGATATGCCTGAAGAAATGAAGCAGTACGAATCGATGTTGCCCAAAGAGATGGTAATGAAAATTAAAGGTGATAAAAGCAGAATGGAACAAAACTCAGCGATGGGCTCTAACATTACCATTACAGATGATAAAGCAAAAAAAGTAACTGTTTTGGTAAACATGATGGGTCAAAAGGTGGCAATAGAACAAAACCTTGAAAACAATGAAGAAGAAAAAATGCCGGAAATAAAGTGTTTAGACGAAACCAAAAAAATAGCCGGATATACTTGCAAAAAAGCAGAAATTTCTCATCCGGATATGGATGAAACAATGACGGTTTACTATACCGATGAAATTGTTGGAACAAAAACCAATGCACAATTTAAAGGACTAAACGGATTTTTAATGGAATATTCAATGAGTAATCAAGGTATGGAAATGACGATTACTGCCAGTGAAGTAAAAGAAACCAAAATTTCTAACGCAGAGTTTACCATTCCTGATGATTATGAAAAAATGACACAGGAAGAATTTCAGAAAAAAATGGGAGGTCAGTAAGACCTCTTTTTTTTGCTTTATTCACAATCAATTGTTATTTAATAGCGTTTTTTCTAAACATAAACATACATCTAATGTATAAATTTGTTAGTTGATACCGGAAAGAACACTATGGCAGTTAATCAATTCAAAAAAAACAAACCAGTTAAAAACGAAGCCAAAGACACCAATAACAAAGATAAAAAGGTGAGAGGAAATTCGTTTTTTAAAAAAGTTAATAATCGTTTTACTGGGATACTAAAAAATGAAAAGTTAGCCCAAATAATTGGGCTGCTTCTTATGGTGCTTTCGGTGTTTTTACTGTTGGCTTTTTCATCTTACTTATTTACATGGAAAGCCGATCAAAACTTAATTACACATCATTGGGATAATCCTGAAGTAAAAGCCGAAAATTGGTTGGGAAAATTGGGAGCCTATACCTCTCATCAGTTTATTTTTAATGGATTTGGAATTGCTTCGTTTTTGTTTTCATTTTTAACTTTTATTGTTGGATTTAGAGCTTTGTTTAAAGTAACCCTAGTCCCTTTTGGAAAAGCTTTTGCTTACTCTTTGTTTGCTATAGTTTGGATAGCGGTAACATTGGCTTTTATATTTAAAAGTGTTCCCATATTAGGCGGAACATTTGGCTATCAATCTGTATTGTGGCTCTCTAGTATTGTTGGTGCAGTAGGAGTGGGGTTAATCTTATTTTTGTCAGGGTTAATTTTTATTGTACTCAACTTTAATGTTTCGTTTAAACTTCCTCAATTGGATAAAATAATGGAAGATGAAGAACCACAAGAAGAAGTGGAACAAGTATATAATGAAGAAGAATTACCTTTAGAGGAAAACGAAGGAGAACAATTGGATGATGTTAATGAATCGCCAGAAGAAATGGAGTTATCCCCAACTTTGGAGGTAGAAGATGATCCGATACAAGAAGAATCAAGCATTGAACTAGCAACCACCATAGAACAAAATGAAAATGAAAGCAAAAAAGAGTCGGATGGGGATATCGAGTTTTCTGTAGAGGAAGCCAAATCGGATGATAAAACACTTTCTGAAGAAGAACTCAACCAAAAAGCAAAAGATTTTGGTGAATACGACCCTACACTTGATTTGTCTTCATTTAAAATGCCTCCTGTAGAATTGTTAAAAGATTTTGGAGACACTCAAAAAACAGTTACAAAAGAAGAACTAGAAGCAAACAAAAATAAAATTTTAACCACGTTAGCTAATTATAACATTGAAATAACAAGCATAAAAGCTACCATTGGTCCAACAGTTACCTTGTACGAAATTGTGCCTGCTCCCGGTATTAGAATCTCAAAAATTAAAAACTTAGAAGATGATATTGCTTTAAGTTTAGCGGCACTTGGTATTAGAATTATAGCTCCTATTCCCGGAAAAGGAACGATAGGAATTGAAGTTCCTAACCAAAACCCCGAAATTGTTTCTATGCGATTGGCAATAGCTTCAGATAAGTTTCAAAATGCCAAAATGGAACTCCCGGTAGTAATGGGAAAAACCATTACAAACGAAAATTTTGTATTTGATTTAGCAAAATTACCACACCTTTTAATGGCTGGAGCTACAGGTCAAGGTAAGTCAGTTGGGTTGAATGCAGTTCTAACATCTTTGCTTTATAAAAAACATCCATCTCAGTTAAAATTTGTGTTAGTGGATCCTAAAAAAGTAGAACTTACTTTATACAACAAAATAGAACGCCATTATTTAGCTAAACTTCCGGATACGGATGATGCTATTATTACAGACAATCAAAAAGTTATCAATACGCTTAATTCTTTGTGTATTGAGATGGACAATAGGTATGAACTGCTTAAAGATGCTCAGGTAAGAAACATTGTGGAGTACAATAGCAAGTTTGTTGCAAGAAAATTAAATCCAAACGATGGGCATAAATTTCTACCTTACATTGTTTTAGTAATAGATGAGTTTGCCGACTTAATAATGACTGCCGGTAAAGAAGTAGAAACACCTATTGCACGTTTGGCACAGTTAGCAAGAGCCATTGGAATTCATTTGATTATTGCTACGCAACGTCCTTCGGCTAACATCATCACCGGGGTAATTAAAGCCAACTTTCCCGGAAGAATTGCTTTTAGAGTAACCTCAGGTATTGATTCAAGAACTATTTTAGATGCCGGAGGAGCAGATCAGTTGATAGGTAGAGGAGATTTGCTGTTTTCTCAAGGTAACGAATTAGTGCGTGTGCAATGTGCCTTTGTTGACACACCAGAAGTAGAAAGAATTTGTGATTTTATTGGAGAACAAAGAGGCTATCCGGAAGTGTTTACATTGCCTGAATACGTTGGAGAATCTTCTTCAGGAGGCTCAGGCTCTTTTGATAGTGAAGATAAAGACGACTTATTTGATGATGCGGCACGAATCATTGTTCAACATCAACAAGGCTCAGCATCTCTATTACAAAGAAAAATGAAAATTGGTTACAACAGAGCCGGAAGACTTATTGACCAATTAGAAGAAGCCGGAATTATTGGTCCATTTGAGGGAAGTAAAGCCCGACAGGTTTTAATTAGTGATATGAATACTTTGGAACAGATTTTGAATGGAGGGGAAAGTGAAAGTTGACAAAAATCCTTAACTTTGAACAAACTGCCAAAAAATGGATTTACAAACAAGAAAACTTGAGTTTATTAAGGAAATTCTTAAAATTAAGAGTGAAAAGGTTTTAACACAACTAGAAAAACTTTTGCATGGTGAAATTCAACAAAACAATGATGAAATTTGCCCGATGACTGCTGCTGAATTAAACGAAAGAATCAATCAATCCGAATCAGATTTTAAAAATAAAAAATTTTCATCTACAACAGATTTGTTAAATCGCTATAAATAGTTGATGAATGGCTGTTAAAAAGTATAAAGTTGTTTGGTCTGACTTTGCTATACAACAGTTGGATACTATTTTTGATTATTATTTAGAAAATGCTAATTATAAAGTGGCAAGGAAATTGGTTAGAAATATTTTATTAGAAACAGAAAAACTAATAAATAATCAGGAGTTAGGACAAGAGGAGGATTTATTAAAAGTAAAAGATAAAAAGTTCAGATATTTACTATATAAAAATTATAAAATAATTTATTTTGACGATAAATTGGAATTATTAATAAAAGTGTATGATGTTTTTGATACTCGTCAAAATCCAATAAAATTAAAACGAAATAAATAAAAAACAACTTTATGAAAAAACTTGCATTACTACTATTAAGCCTTACGATAACTATTGGAACTTTTGCTCAAGATGATGCAAAAGCTAAAGCAATACTTGACAAACTAAGTGCTAAAACAAAAAAATATACTTCCGTTAAAACTACCTTTGAAATACATATTCATAACAAAACAGAAGGCATAGACGAAAAGCAAACAGGAACGCTCCAAACCAAAGGAGATAAGTATTATTTATCTATCAAAGGTCAAGATGTTTTTTCTGATGGAAAAAGTGTTTATACCTTACTAAAAGATGCAGAAGAAGTACATATCAACTCTATTCCTGACGAAAGTGAAGAAGATTTTATTAGTCCTTCAACTATATTTACGTTGTACGAAAAAGGCTTTAAATACAAATATGCTAAAGAAGAAGCAGGTAATGATGTAATTAACTTGTATCCCAACAAACCGGAAGAAAAATCTTTCCACAGAGTAGAGCTTTACATTAGTAAAACTAAGGGAGAAATCTCAAAAGTAGTGGTATATGGTAAAGATGGAACTAACATGACTTATTCCATTAAAACATTTACGCCAAACGTAGCTATTGCTGATGCTACCTTTACTTTTGATAAAGCCAAATATGCTAATTACGATGTAATTGATTTAAGATAATTTTTCAACGAATCAATTGTCTATTCGTTCTACTTTTTTTACTCCTTCCACTTTTTTAAGGTTAGTAATAAGGTTGTTGAGGTGTATGGTATTTTGGACAAAAACCATAACAGTTCCTTCAAAAATACCATCGTAACTTTCAAATTTAATGGAAC
>DATGOR010000267.1:0-9418 GCA_035305805.1 Vicingaceae bacterium
CCAAATGGATCTGGCTGATACCACTCTTCTCTTCCTTGAACTCCAATAAGCTCTCCGTTCTGTTTATTACATGAATACAGAACTACTAAGGATAATATTACTAATATTCTTTTCATTGTTACCTCCTTCTTTCTTTTTTTATTGTTGACTTGTGTCAACTTTCTTATAACGTTTCAAAAATAAAATTATTTACTATTTAAAATTTTTGAAACGAGTTGGCTTAAACGAATTAATTTTACTAAAGTTACAATTAATTATAAAAATCTTACTGATCTGTAAACCTCACGTTTTGGCTGTTTGTAGATATTAGTACAATATCTTAACATGATTTCGAAACTCCCGCTACTGTGATCAGCCAAAGTTGAAGTGGTTAAATCATAGGCTACTCCTAATTTTAAACCCGGGAAGCTAATAAATTCGCCCACATTTGCTCCAACAATTAAACCTATTGCGTCTTCCACTCTATAAGTAACGCCTCCCCACACCTTCATATTGTATTCAATTAAAGCATTTACATCTAATTGGGTAGAAGCAGCATCAGTTTTAGCTAATACAGAAGGTTTTAAAATCCACTTTTTATCATTGTTAATGTCCCAGTCATAACCAGCCATTATATAATAATGTCTTGATTGTTGAAAATCTAACGCTCCAACACCGCCTTGATCGGCAACATCTTCAACTGAAGTTTGTGGAATATGTAACGTTGAAATACCTACATACATTTTATTAGGTATATAATAGTAAGCACCCGCACCAAAATCAAAAGTGGCAGCAGAAGTTCCTGAGTTAGGAATAGAAGGATCTAATGTAGGATCATCAATCGCAATAAAATTATTTTCAAATGATTTACTCAGCATTCCTATATCTACACCAAGGCCTAATGTTCCCGGACCTAATGTTAAATGATAAGCATACGCTAATTTAGCTACCAATGATTTTTCTATACCCAACTTATCTTGAAAAACAGTAAGACCAACACCGTGTTTACTAATTCTTGCATCTGCACTTAGTAGGTGAGTTTGAGGATTTCCTTCAAAACCTGTCCATTGCTGACGGGTTAAAATAGTTCCACAAATACCACCATTATGACCAGCCGAACCTGGGTTTACACTTAGTTTGTTAAACATATTTTGAGTAAACTGAGCATCTTGCTGAGCCATCAAAGTAACTGTTCCTACTAGTAAAAATGAGACAGAAAGTAATATTCTTTTCATACGATTTGGGTATTTTTTTTACAATTTTAAATATAATTTTTCTCAATTAGTCGGCTAAGATAAATAAAAAAAAATAACATGCAAAAACTTTTTTAACTTTATTTTGTTAATTACCTGTTGAGAACTCGCTTAAAACTTGTTGAAAACTCTTGTTTTTATCTACACTAATTTCTGAAAAGTTTTTATCCAAACGTCTGGAAGCTCGTTGTTACAAGCAGTTTGATAATCTTTATATGAACATGGCACTAAAAGATGGCGGTCGTTCTTAATTTTTTCGTGTGTAGGGTAAGGAACAACTATCCACCAACGATCACTTTTGTCGCTTTTATAAAAAACAAGTTCATTTTCTTCCTCTAAATTTGAAACGACATATTTAGTGTAATTTTTTCTACTGCCAATAGGAAAGTCATTTTTTCTGTTGGCTACACCATCAATAAAATACCATATCATTTGAGCTACCGCATGAGCGGTTTGGTGGTTGTTATCAAAACTAGGGTTAAACTCATAGAATCCAATAGAGGTTAGTTTATCACTAATGCCTGCGTATCGAGCAATTTGACAAGCCTCTTCTCCATAAAAACCGTTGGGAGAAGCATTGTTATTCCCGGGTGCTTCCGATTGTCTGATGGCTGACACATCAAAACTGACCATATCAGCATCTCTAATAACAGGCTCTACCTCTTCCATATTTTTTTGCATCTCGCCTAAACGATACGCGTCAAAATATAATTTACTAATAAGTTCAATTTCTTCTTTGGCAACAAAATAAGTTTGGTAACCGATGTTACTAAAATTAAAAAGGTAATTTGGTTGGTGTAATATTATTTTGGTTAGGTAATTGTCAGAGCTGATACTGTGGTTAGCTTCATCAAGGTTTAATTTGGCATCTATCGCAACAATATTTACCGTTTGTTCCAAATTCTTATATGCTAAAAAATTGGAGTAGGTTAAATCTTGGCTTCCTCCTATTATAATAGGTATAATGTTTTGTTTGATTAATTCTTCAATAATATTACTTAATGCAAAATAGGTGTCGTCAACAGAAGCTCCTACTTTAAGATTCCCGAAATCAGCTATTTTTTTATCGGAAGCGTAAGCTAAACGGTATAAAAATTTTCTTACAAAATTAGGTCCTTCAGAACATCCTTTATTATTGTGTGAGTTTCTCTCTTCTTCCACACCAATAATAGCAATAGCTACATCCGACAAATTTTGCTGCTGTTCACTATAATAATGTATGTGTTTGGCTAAATGATAGCTTTTATAATCGAACCGAAACTGTTCATCATCAATATTAATGGGTTGAAAGTATTCAAAAAAATCCATGCCGTTTTATTTATACATCCAAAAATAAATAAGATGATGTAAGATTCTACTACTGTAGAATTAGTTTATTAACAACGCAACGTTACTTTTTCTTTTTAGACTTTTTTGCCGGTTTTTGGTTTTCTATAATTTTCTCAACATCAGCCAGGGTCATGTTTTTTACATCGGTATCTTTTGGTAATTCAATTTTAGTTTTTCCTTTTACAATATTAAACCTGCCCCATCGTGCTTTTTGAACAGAAATTCCTTTGTCTTCCCAATTATGAATGAACTTTTCTTTTTCTTTTTTTAGCTTATCTTCTATCAGCTCTTTAATGTCCTTATCGGAAAGGTGATTAAAATCGTACTTTTTATTAACATTAATAAAAATGTTATCCCATTTAATAAAAGGTCCAAATCTACCCACTCCTTTTTGAACCGGCTTCCCTTGGTATTCTGCAATTGGAGCATCAGCCTGTTCTTTTTCCTTTATAAGCTCAATAGCCCTGTCTAGATTTACCGTTGTTATTTCTTCTCCTTTAGGAATAGAAATAAATTTATTGTCCAATTTAACGTATGGTCCATATTTTCCTTGAGAAACAATGACTTCTTTTCCTTGGTAAGTTCCTAATGTTTTAGGAAATTGGAAAAGCGTTAGTGCTTCTTCTAAAGTAATGGTAGAAATATTTTGTTCAGGAAGTAATCCGGCAAATTGTGGTTTTTCTTCATCTTCAACGCTTCCTATTTGAACCATTGGACCAAACCTTCCTATTTTTACGAGAACAGGTTTTCCGGTAGTTGGGTCTGTTCCCAGCAACCTTTCCCCGCTAGCTCTCTCGGCATGTTCAAGCGTATCTTCTATTTGGGTATGAAAAGGTTTGTAAAATTCTGCTATCATTTTACTCCATTCTTTCAAACCTTCCGCAATCTCATCAAATTGTTCTTCTACCTTGGCAGTAAAATGATAATCCAATACTTTACCGAAATTTTCTACTAAAAAATCTGTTACCACTGTTCCTATATCGGTCGGAAACATTTTTTTCTTTTCGAAACCAAAATTTTCTTTTAGTTTTTTCTCGGCAATATTGCCATTTTTTAATGTAAGTAGATTAATTTCTCTTTGTCCACCATCTCTATCTTCTTTAACAATGTACCCCCTTTTTTGAATGGTAGAAATTGTAGGAGCATAAGTGGAGGGTCTTCCTATTCCTAGTTCTTCTAATTTTTTAACCAAACTAGCCTCTGTGAACCTAGGGGGATGATTATTGTATTTTTCCGTTGCAGAAATTTCATTAAGTCTCAACTGTTCTCCTTTTTTAATTGGAGGTAAAATTCCTTCTTTGTCTTCTTCTTGGTGTTCATCATCACTAGATTCTAAATACACTTTTAAGAACCCTTCAAAAAGTAGTACTTCTCCTTTAGCAACAAACTGCTCTTTGGTAGTGTTGATGCCTATTGTAACGGTTGTTTTTTCCAATTTAGCATCGCTCATTTGTGAGGCGATGGTTCTTTTCCAAATTAAATCGTAAAGTCTGCTTTGTGCACTATCGGCAGCAACAGAATGGTTGTTGATGTATGTAGGACGAATAGCCTCATGAGCTTCTTGTGCTCCTTTCGATTTGGTGCTGTATTTTCTTACCTGAGAAAACTCTTCTCCATAAGACGAAATAATTTCTTTTTTTGCAGCACCAATAGCTTCGTCAGATAAGTTGACAGAATCGGTTCTCATATAAGTAATGAATCCCGACTCGTATAACTTTTGTGCTACCGACATGGTTTGTGCTACCGAAAACCCTAATTTTCTACTTGCTTCTTGTTGCAAAGTAGATGTCGTAAATGGGGCAGCAGGTGTTCTTTTAGACGGTTTGGTTTCTAGTGCCTCTACCGTAAAATCAGCTGCTTTACATTTTTCTAAAAATTGTTGTGCTTCTTGCTTGGTTTTAAACCGTTGAGGCAATTCCGCTTTGATAGTTGCTTTTTCAGCTGTTTCAAATAATGCAATTACTCTATATGCTGATTCGTATGTAAAACGCTCAATTTCTCTTTCTCTTTCAACAATTAACCGAACTGCAACAGATTGAACACGACCGGCAGAAAGCGATGGTCTTACTTTTCTCCATAACACAGGTGAAAGCTCGTAACCTACCAATCTATCCAACACTCTTCTGGCTTGCTGTGCATCTACCAAATGCATATTTATTTTTCTTGGATTTTCTATGGCTTTGGTAATAGCAGATTTTGTAATTTCATGAAAAACAATACGTTTAGCCTTTTTTTCATCTAACCCGAGTGCTTCTAATAAGTGCCAAGAAATAGCTTCTCCTTCGCGATCCTCATCCGATGCCAACCAAACTGTTTCGGCTTCTTTTGCTAACTTTTTTAATTCTGCTACCACTTTCTTTTTATCGGATGGAATAACATATTTTGGTTCAAAGTTATTTTCAATATCAATAGAAATGTTTTTGCCGGGCAAATCTCTGATATGCCCAAAACTGGACTTTACCTTAAAATCTTTACCCAAAAATTTTTCTATGGTTTTGGCTTTTGCCGGTGACTCAACTATTACTAAGTTTTTTATCATACAAGAGAGTTTCAATCACTTTTTATGGTGATGATTTTTTAATATTAACCTGCAAAGAAATGAAATAAAATTCAGCTTTTCCAAATTTTAAACTTTTTTAGCGTTCATGAACTCCACTATTTAAGCTAAATGACAAAATTCATTTAATGGTTTTATCTTTTTGATTTTCAATAAAAACCTTCTTCTATCAATTCGAAATCGAGTTGTTTTTTTACCAAATCTGCTCTTCTTACTTTTATTCTTACCTCATCACCCATGCGGTATTCTTGTCCGGTTTTTTTCCCTTTGGCACAATAATTTTCTTTATCAAAAACATAATAATCGCTAGAAATATCTTGCATTCTTACCATGCCCTCACACATGTTTTCTATAATTTCAACATAAATACCCCACTCACTAATACCGGAAATAATTCCTGTAAATTCTTCGCCTATTTTATCTTGTAAGAATTCTACTTGTTTGTATTTGATAGATTTTCGTTCAGCCTCAGTTGCCAGCAATTCCATGTCGGATGAATGTTTACATTGTTTTTCCAGTTCTGTAGGGTTTACATCTCCTCCTCCATTTAGGTAATGTTGAAGTAAACGATGCACCATCACATCCGGATACCTTCTTATAGGAGAAGTAAAGTGCGAATAATGTGAGAAATTCAATCCGTAATGTCCAATGTTTTTAGTAGAATAACTTGCTTTTGCCATGGTTCTAATGGTCAGTTGTTCTATCATGTTTTCTTCTGCCTTGCCTTTTACATCTTCTAATAAATGGTTAATAGAGTTGGCAATTTCTTTTCCTCCGGTAGCTAAATTGTATCCGAATTTTTTTACAAATTCCGATAGTGTTTGCAACTTTTCCTGATTAGGTTCATCGTGAATTCGATAAACAAAGGTTTTTGGTTTTTTATTCTTTTCTGATGGTTTGCCAACAAATTCGGCAACTTTTCGGTTGGCCAACAACATAAACTCCTCAATCAACTTGTTAGCGTCTTTGCTTTCTTTAAAATAAACACCCAAAGGTTTTCCGTCTTCATCAATGTTAAATTTTACTTCTATTCTATCGAAAGCAATAGCTCCTGATTGAAAGCGTTTTTTTCTTAACTGCTTGGCAAGTTTATCCATTACCAATATTTCTTCTGCAAAATCTCCTTCTCCGGTTTCAATACACTGTTGAGCTTCTTCATAGGAGAATCTTCTGTCAGAAAATATTACCGTACGTCCAAACCATTCGCTGAGTACTTTGGCATTTTCATCCAATTCAAAAACTGCTGAAAAGCATAGTTTAGTTTCTTGCGGACGTAGGGAACAAACTCCATTAGAGAGCATTTCAGGCAACATAGGCACCACTCTGTCAACCAAATAAACAGATGTTGCTCGTTGATACGCTTCTTTGTCTAAAACACTATCGGGTTGGATATAATGAGAAACATCCGCTATGTGAACTCCTATTTCCCAGTTGCCATTTTTTAATTTTTGAATAGAAAGTGCATCATCAAAATCTTTAGCATCAGCAGGGTCTATGGTAAAAGTGGTGATAGCTCTAAAATCTCTTCTTTTCTTAATCTCTTCAGCTGTAATTTCTACGGGCAATTTTTTGGCTTCTTTTTCCACACTTGGAGGAAACTCATAAGGCAGCCCATACTCTGCCAATATTGCATGCATTTCGGTATCGTTTTCTCCGGGTCTTCCTAATACATCTATAATTATTCCGTAGGGGTTCTTTTTATTATCTGGCCATTCGGTTATTTTAGCTACTGCTTTATCGCCATCTTTAGCTCCTTTTAAATTTTCATTGGCAATAAAAATATCCATAGGCATACGAGGGTCGTCTATGGCTAGAAAAGCAAAGTTTTTAGATTTTTGTACAATTCCTATAAACTGAGATTTTGCACGTTCTACTATTTCTACAATTTCACCCTCTAACTTCGTGCTGTTCTTTTTGGTAGGGAATACATTTACTTTAACAATATCGCCATTCAGTGCGTTTTTGGTATTTTTAGCATGTATGTAAATATCTGTTTCAGCATCTTCTACCACTACATAAGCAGCACCACTTTGGGTCATATCTACTTTGCCTTCCACAAACTGAGAAGCAACTTTTAGTTTGTAAGCCCCTCTTTGTGATTCAATTAAAACACCGTTTTCTGTTAACTCTTGAAGAATGAAACTGATTAATTTTTTGTTTGACACATCTTTAATCCCTAATGCTTTACTGATTCTTTTATAGTTAAGAGCTAATGTGGGGTTTTGTTGGAAAATAGAAATGATTTGCTGCTCAAGCGTTTGTTTAAAATTTCCTGATTTGGAAGATTTTTTTCTTTTTTTACTCATGGATGCAAAATAACAACTAAAAAAGCAAATGCAACTATTTTGTAAGCATTTTGTTGTTTTTCAGGTTTTAAAAATCATATTTTGTGAATATTTAGTTCAATACATTTTTATAAGACTTAAAAACATACAAAGTTTTTATTTATTTTCGTTACCATGAAAAGAATTATGTATTTCATGGTATTTGCTCTTTTGATTTCTTGTTCAGAAAATGAGCAACAACAAAACAAATCAATTGATATGGAGCAACTTAAAGAAGGAAGGTGGTTGATGAATTTTCAATTAACTCCCGAACAGCAATTACCTGTGTTTTTCGACTTAACTAAAAACAACGAACAAATAGATGTAGTTTTTATTAACGGGAAAGAAAAAGTTCCTGTAAAGAATTTTAAGCTTAAAAACAATAAGTTTGTTGCGGAAGACCCTATTTTTAACTCATGGTATGAAATAGAAATTATTGACCAACAACATATTAAAGGGAATTGGTTTAAAGACAATGCTGATTATAAAGTACCTTTTACAGCCATTTTTACTGATAAAAATCGCTTTCCTGCTTCTGAAAAAAACACAGAACCTATTGTTATTGATGGTAAATGGAAAGTAGATTTTAGTCCAAACAATCCCGATCAGCACTATCCTGCAATAGGGTTGTTTGAACAAAAAGGTGATAAAGTAACCGGCACATTTATTACAGAAACCGGTGATTATCGTTTTTTAGAAGGGAATGTATATGGTAATGAGTTGTTTCTTTCTTGTTTTGACGGTTCACATGCATTTATGTTTAAAGCAAGTTTAGAAAACGATTCGCTAAAAGGACAATTTTGGTCAGGACTACACTGGCTAGAACCTTGGGTTGCTGTAAAAAATGAGGCGTTTGAATTAACACATCCCGACTCATTGACCTTTTTAAAAGATGGTTATGATAAAATTGATTTTTCATTTGAAAATAATGAAGGGGAGTTAATCAGTATTCGTGATGAACGGTATCAAAACAAAGTAGTTTTAATTAACATTATGGGGCCTTGGTGTCCTAATTGCAAAGATGAAACGGCTTATTTAGCTGATTTGTATCAACAGAAAAAATCTGATGGACTAGAAATTATAGCTTTGTCTTTTGATAGAACAGATGACAAAGAAGTGGCTAAAAAGAACATTGAAAAAATAAAATCACATTTAGGTGCTGATTACGAGTTTTTGTTAGCAGGAAAAGCAAGCAAAATAGAAGCTGCCAAAGCCTTACCGATGCTCAATCACATCATGTCTTACCCTACCACTATTTTTATTGATAAAAAAGGGAAAGTAAGAAAAATACGTACCGGTTTTTACGGGCCTAGTACCGGCAACTACCACATTAGGTACATAGAAACCACTAATGATTTTATTGAAAAATTGTTGGGAGAAGAATGATAATTATTCAGTGATTTCTTTATCAATGGTTTCCGATTCTTTTTGAAAAAATTTTTTTTGGAAAATGAAGATAAGCACTATGCCTACAGAAATAGCGGCATCTGCTACATTAAAAACGGGTCGGAAAAACAAAAAATCTTCTCCACCCCAAATAGGAAACCAATCCGGAAAAGTACCTTCCATCAACGGAAACCAAAACATATCCACCACCCAACCGTGCAAAAAAGGAGCATAGCCCCCTTCTTCAGGTAAAAATGTAGCTACTTGGTTAAAGCTTTCGTTGAAAATCAATCCATAAAAAGCGCTATCAATAATATTTCCTAGTGCTCCGGCAAAGACTAATGCTCCACATATTTTTAAGCCTTTAGGAGCTGTTTTAGGTAATGTAAATAACACATAGCCAATTCCGGTTACCGCTACTATTCTGAATAAACTTAATGCTAATTTGCCGTATTCACCGCCAAATTCCATCCCAAAAGCCATTCCTCTATTTTCAGTAAAATGGATGTAAAACCAATTACCTAAAACAGGAAATTCTTCGGAAAGCATCATGTTGGTTTTTACCCAAAACTTTGAAGCTTGGTCAATAA
>DATGOR010000268.1:0-7779 GCA_035305805.1 Vicingaceae bacterium
TCTTTTGGCAGAATTAAATATTTCGTGCATCATTTTTTGGTTGCTACCACAAAAAATAAAGGAGGTATTTTTAAGTTGCTGTATATACGTTCTTAAAAGAGCTTCAGTATTTTTTTCGGGATAGGCTAATATTTGTTGAAACTCATCAATAGCAAATACTATTTTAATATTTTGGCTATCTAGAAAATTTAATATATTACCTATAGTTTTATTTTTTTGTTCGTTAGTATTTAAGGTTAAACTTAATGAAGGATTTCCTGTAAGTTCATCAAAACTAATTACCGGTCTAAATCGTTGGAACAATTCCATTATCTTTTTTCCCAAGGTTTTTTGTGGAGGAAATGCATTGTAAACTGCTGTAGCAATATGATTGGTAAAATCTTCTAAATTATTGGTAGCTAAAACATCTGCATACATACAAACCATGTTGGTATTGTTTCTAAACTTATAAAAAAGATGATGCAGTAAACCTGTTTTTCCTAATCTGCGTTTTGCAAATAAAGTAACATTTACACCGTTGGTTATGTATTCACTTAATTGCCGGGTTTCTTCTTTTCTATCACAAAAGAATTTCGGCCCTCGGTATATTTTCCCATAAAAGGGATTGTTTTTATCTTCCATGTAACAAAAATAAGAATTAAAAAATAATTACGCAAAATGTGTAACACAAAATGTGTAACGCAAAATGCAGAAGCTATAAACAATGAACCGCAAAGACACACGAGTTTTACGCAAAGTACGCAAAGCATTCGTTAAATCACTCGCAAATCCCGAAATATGTTTTTATTTGAAAAACTAATATTTCGAGGATGTTCGAAAAAAACAAAGAATTGAAAGTTCTTATTTTTTCGGCAGACGCTAAGACGCAATTCTTGAATAGAAATTAGAGATTTCTTAAAAACATCAAAGATGTTTTTTTGTGTTCATTTGTTTTCTTGTAATAAAGTTAGGTAATTTGTGCCATCTGTGATAATTTGTGTTTAAAATAAGGCTGGTAATTTGTTCTATAAACCGCTCATAAAGAAGCTAAAAAGTAGTTGAGTGGGAAAACTCAAAGTTTAATTTCATTGCCCCTCTAACTTATTTAAAGTTGCATACGGTGGATTTCCTAACACCTAATACCTAACGCCTAATACCTAACGCCTAATGCCTAATACCTAACGCCTAACGCCTAACGCCTCTTTCCTACTTCAACTCGAAAAACAATCGCTCGATATCTTCTTCAGTAGGGCGTTCTATGTTTCCTCCGGGGCGAGGTGCCGGAAAACGCAAAATCTTTCCTTGTTGGTCAATTAAAATATAGGTAGGCAACGTTCTTACTTCATAAGCTTGCATCAATTCTCGGTCTTTATTTTGTAAAAATGTCCAAGTGTAACCCGGGTTTTCTTTCAATAATTCATTTATTTTTTCTTTGTCATTGTCGGTGCAAATACTTACAAACGCTACTTTGTTTTGGTATTGTTGGTAAAGCTTTTCCATTATTTTCATTTCTTTAAGTGCCGGAATGCTCCATGATGCCCAAAAATTAATATATACATATTTCCCTTCAAAATCACTTAACGATACTTCTGTATTGTTTACTGCCGGCAAAGTAAAATCAGGAGCATCAGATCCTTTTGCTAATTTCTGGTAAGTTATTTTTTGGATGACATTAGCGGCTATTAATTTTTGTTGAGCAAACTCACCATTAGTTACTATATGCTGAAGGATAGCCACCATGTTATCTTGGTGAAAGTATTTATCCTTACCTATTTCCAAAAGTCCGTTTATTAAAAATAAATGAAGCAATTCATTATCTTCTAAAAAGGGGTATTTTGCCAAAGCTTTTACCAATGCTTCATAGCTGTTTTGTTCATTAATAGCTTTGGTAATGTCCATTCCGTGTAATTGCAACGTGAGTTTTTTAATTTCTCCTTTAAAGAATTCTTTAAAAAAATGCATATACTCCGGATTATGATACAATACAGGTTGATTTTGCAAGTATTTCATAAAAATATCTGCTTTATCCAATGATTTTTTGTCTCCTTTATAGTAAGACACATCAATGGCATTAAAAGTGTTTGCCAAAGTATATTTGATAAAATTGTTTACAAATTCGTGTTGGTAGGTTTTAAATTCTTCAGCAATATTTTTTTCAAATTCCTCTACTTTTGAAGTTACTGAACCGTCTCTTTTAATAAATAATGCTTCATTCCGAGTAATAAAATCATCGTATTTGTTATTGAACTTAGCTACCAATTGATTGAGTTCGTTTGGAGCCGGAAAATTAAATTTTAGAGATAAAATTCTATCATAAATTCTTCCTTTGTTTAAATCAGGGTCGTAGCTTAGCGTAATGTTATATACTTTACCGGGTTCAATAAAAAACCATGTGGTTTTATCCTCAATGGCTAACTCCACTTTTTGAATGTGTTGCTGATCTATCGAAAATGAGAATACATTATCGTTAGTAAGTTGGGTAAAACCAATTTTTTTCTTTCTTTCTGTTATAAAATCTTCGTAAACATAAACAGATAATTCACTATCGTCAAAACCTTTAACAAAACCTTTAATAACGGTATTGGATGCAAAAATGAGCGATTGCAATACGATAAAACTTCCCAACAAAAAATAGTTCAACATAGTTTACTTTTTAAAATCATTACTAATGGCTTTTGGCACAAAATGAGAGGCATCGCCTTTATTAATGATTATATCACGTACAATGGTGGAATTTATTGCAGAAAGCTCGGGAGTTGTTTGAATAAAAATGGTTTCCAATTTCGGATAAAGGTATTGATTCATTTGAGCTATGTTGCTTTCGTAGCTATAATCTGCACTATTTCTAAGTCCTCTAACAATAAAACGAGCGTTTTCTTTCTTACAAAAATCGATGGTAAGTCCTTCGTAGCTTTTTACTTCTACTTTTTTTTCGTCTGCAAACACTTTTTCAATCCAACTGATGCGTTGTTCTAACGAAAATAAATATTTTTTATTGGTGTTGATTCCAATGCCTACAATTATTTTATCGAAAAGCGGCAATGCTCTACGAATAATTTTTTCATGTCCGATAGTAATAGGATCAAAAGAACCGGGGAATAAAGCTATTTGCATACACTAAATTTTGAAAAAG
Organism: Vicingaceae bacterium; assembly: GCA_035305805.1. Lineage (GTDB taxonomy): Bacteria > Bacteroidota > Bacteroidia > Flavobacteriales_E > Vicingaceae > BRH-c54. Next base: position 3,113 of record DATGOR010000268.1, read on the forward strand.
GTTGAAAGCAAAAATAAGCTTTTATTTTTTCAATTTAGGATTCATGGCATCGGTTAAGCCTTCACCAATTAAGTTGTAAATGGTTACTGTAATAAAAATAGCAAAACCAGGAATAATTGCTAACCACCATGCCGATGAAACTTGTCTTGCCTTAGAAAGCATAGAGCCCCAAGTAATGGTTTCTGCCGGCACGCCTACCCCAATAAACGACAAGGTAGATTCAATTAAAATAGCAGATGCAATACCAAAAGCAATGGCTATAAGAACAGGCGAAAGAGCATTGGGTAAAGCATGTTTTACAATTATCCTCCATTCTTTGTAGCCCAAAGCATTCGCTGCTTCTACAAATTCTAAATTTCTTATTCTAAGTAGTTCGGCTCTAGTAAAACGAGCTATTCCTGTCCAGGTGGTTAGCCCAATAATTATCATTACAATAAAAATGGAAGGTTTGGCTACAACAGCAGCTATTGAAATAATTAAAAACAATTGCGGAATAGAAACCACAATTTCAATTAAACGACTTATTAGAATATCTAAAGGAATAGGAATTTCTTTAAAATTGATGGGTAACTTTTTTATCAATTTAGATAGGTACCTAAAGCCAACCATAATAGCAACAAATAAAATAATGCTGATTAAAAATTCCCACATAAAGCTCCCAAATGAAGTACCTATAGCATCTGTAAGAATGTAAGAACGTGTTCCAAATGCGTAAAACATAGCTAAAACAAACCCTACCAAATAAATAACGATAGATGCTATGCTAAGCTTTAAACGATTATCTCCATAGTATCCGGCAATAGCTCCAAAAAAGATACCTATTAAGGCTGCAATTCCCATAGAAACTAACCCTACTAAAAGAGCAATTCGTGTTCCGTGTATCATTCCTGCTAATACATCATGTCCTAAATCATCTGTACCCAACCAATGTTTCCAGCGTTTGGAGGGCACATTTTGCTCATCAAATGGTCCTACCCAAGTATTAGAAACATCAATGTTTCTAGGTAAATAAGGAACCGGTGGCCAAACCACCCAATCGTACTCCAAATCTTTCCAAGAAACATTTCTAAATTCTTTTTGCCAGTCAGACATACCTAAATCAACAGCATACTCCTTTAAAACAGGGAAATAAACACTTCCTTGGTATTTGGCAACCAACGGCTTTTCATTGGCAATAAAATCAGCAAATAAAGCTATAAAAACAAAAATAAAAACTACCCTTAAAGAATAAACGGCAATTTTATTTTTCTTGAATTGATGTCTAACAATTTTCCAATAGCTTTCATTATTGTTCTGCATCTCCAAGGTTTTTGCCTCTCTATTTTTTCTTCTATTGAATATATTAAACAAGTTCATACCTTATGATTTTTTGTTAGAAAAGGAAATTCGTGGGTCAACAAAAGCATACATAATGTCGGCTATTAATATTCCTACTAAGGTTAAAATCGATGAAAACATCAAAACAGTAAACACAATAGGGTAATCTCTTTGGAATATTGCCTGAAGCGTTAGTTGTCCCATTCCCGGAATAGAAAAAATTACTTCTATAATAAATGAGCCTGATATGGCAGCAGGGAAAATATTTGCAAATAAAGTTATAATCGGAATCAATGAATTTCTAAAAGCGTGTTTCCAAACCACCACTTGTTTTTTTAATCCTTTAGCTCTAGCTGTTCTAATATAATCCATTTCAAGTACATTTAACATTCCTCCTCTCATTTGTCTGGAAATAAATGCAAAAGAAGCATAAGTTAAACAGAATAAAGGCAAAATAAAATGATAGGCAGTTTCAAAAAACCTGTCCCAGTATGGAGCTGTTTCAGGCAATTCTCCTAACCCATGTGTAGGGAACCATCCTAACCCGTCTCCATCTCCCAAGTATTGAATTAACATAGTGGCTACCCAAAAATTAGGTAACGAATACAATAGGAACAATCCTGTAGTTATAATTTTTTCTGATGTTTTACCTTTATCAACTGCCGAACGAACTCCTAATGGAATGGCTACCATGTAGGCAATTACTATGGATAAAATACTTAGTATCATCGACCATTTTAGTGCATCAAAAATTTTGGAACTTACCGGTCTTTTATCTTGATAAGATATACCAAATTCTCCTACCACAAAATTTGAAATCCATTGATGGTACTGATTTTTTAACCCATACCAATAAATGGTGGGGATGTACCTGTTAATGGTTTTTTTATCTACCAGCATGTGCTCGTAAGAATTTTTGAAATCAAAAAATTCTTTTTCAACTGATAGTTTAATGTTTTTATCTTTAAAAATATCGAACTCAATATTTTCAACCGTTTGTTTTATTTTGTCCTCTTCATAAGTGAGGTACAATGAGCTCAAATTGTCTTTAATTTTTCGGAGTTTGCTTGAATTTTCCTCGTTGGGCATTACCTCGAAAACTTTTAATTCAAGTTTCTGAAGGTTTTTATAATATTGCCCGACATTTTCCCAAACACCATACTCGTAAGATAATCTTTGAAGTGTTTCGCGATGTGCTTTTCTAGGTATCTTATAAAGTGTATCGGGGTAAGTTTTATTGGTAAACGAAAAATAAAACAAGGGTAAGTCAAACCCTAATTCTTTTCGTTTATCAATATAGGTTTGTTCATTAGCCAGTTTTTCTCCTGATTGCCCATCGCCACCCATGTTTTGGTTAAGCATTGTTTCTACAGGATCTCCGGGAGCATTAATACTTATAACAAAAGTCATAAGCGATATCACAATCAATGTCGGGATAAAAATTAATACTCTTTTAAAGATATACTTTAGCATTTTCTGTTTGTTTACTTAAAAACCTGCTTTAATTTATTGGATGTTTTATTTTTTTGGGTGTAAATATAAACAACTATTTTAGTTTAAAGCACTAGGTTGCTCAACAGAAAATCCACTTACCCTATAACCCGGACGCATGGGGCTTGTTTCAGCATTGCCAAACCTATTGTGGATAGCAATTCTTTCTTTTGGATAATATAAGAAAATGTAAGAACATTCATCATGAAGTATTTCTTGAAAACGGTAATTTAACTTTGCTCTTTTGTCTTCATCTAACTCCACTCTAATTGAATCTATCAGTGCGTCTGTCATATCGTTTCCAAAACCAGTGTAGTTAGAACCTCCATTGTAAGATGCTGTATGGTAAATTTGTTTATGATCGGTTGGGATTGGTGTACTAATCCATGCACCATAATACATATCGAAATCATGTTGTTTAGTACTTTCTAAGAAAATAGACCAATCTTGAGAAAGCACATTTACAGTAATACCAACTTTACGAGCTTCTTCTTGCAATAACAAGCCAACTGCTTTTCTGCTGTCATTTCCTTGGTTGTATAAAAAGTTAAATTCAAATTTCATTTTCTCTCCTTCAATAACGTTATCTAAGATGCCATCATTGTCTGTATCTTTCCAACCTGCCTCAGCCAATAATGCTTTGGCTTTTTCTACATCGTAAGGGTAAGGCGTAATGTTTTTGTTGTATTGTTTCTCTTTTGCCGGATGAATAGGTCCTATGGCTCTCTCACCGTAACCAAGAGCAACTACTTCAATAATTTTATCTACATCAATTAAATGAGCCAAAGCTTGTCTTGTTTTTTTGTCAGAAAACATAGGTTTTCTAACATTAATACCTAGGTAGGAATAAGCCATTTGCTGAGGTGTGTGAGTAACAAAATTTTGAGTGAATTTTTTTGATTTTGGTAAATATTGAAAATCTTGAGGTTTAATTCCTCTCATCACATCCACTTTTCCTGCAATTAAAGCTTCTTTGGCAGTAGTTTGGTCATTAATTGTTTGGTAAACAATTTCAGGTGGATAAATTTGAAAGTGCATTCCTTTATCAGCTAATTGATCTCCCCACCAGTTATCTTTCTTTTTTATAACCAACTTTTGTCCGGTTTGCCACTCTTTTAATAAATATGGTCCACAACCCTGAATGAACTGTGGGTCTCTTTGATATTTTTCTGAGTTAAAATCTTTAGCAAACTCAACAATTTTAGGATTAGTAGCTAGTTCAGGTGCGTTTTCTGCTAATTGTTTAATAGTAAATTCTTCCATTAATCCTTTTGGATCATAAATGTGTCGAGGCAGTAAATCAATATCTCCACTCTGAACTTCTGCTAAAATATACACATCTTTACAAATAAAAGTAAATTTCAAAGGATCCTCATCATAAAAAACCATGTCTTCAATAAACTCATAATAGGGCTTATTGTTTAAATTATCTACTTTAGGGTTTTTAATCACTTTTAGGGCAAACTCTACATCTTTAGCAGTAATTTGTTCACCATTATCCCACTTAGCTTCAGGACGAATGCGGTAGGTAATTTTCATCCCTCCGTCTTCAGTAGTTTCAATTTCAGGACGGCTTTCAGCTACCACAGGAACTAATTCTAAGGTTTTAAAATCTATTTCTAACAAAGAGTAAAATATGTTAGATAAGATATATCCTGCACCTGCATCTGAATAATTGATAGGATTCAACATTTGTGCATCCGAAAGCTCGTGACTGGTTACTATCGGATTAAGGTTTTTTTCTGCTGTAGCTCCTGCATTTTCATTGCCTCCACACGAAAAAAATAATAGTGTTGAAGAAGAAATTAATACTGTAGATAGGATAGTGTTAAATTTCATAATTGTTGATTCTTTTTTTT
>DATGOR010000269.1:0-7734 GCA_035305805.1 Vicingaceae bacterium
TTTTAATAAAATACCACCTCAACGTCAGTTAGACATTAAAAACCATAAAAAAGTAATTGTTTGCGAACATTGCGGTAGAATATTGGTAGATCCTGCTCTTGATCCGGATTACACTCCTGAAGTAGTAGAGGAAAAACCAAAGAGAAGAATTACCAGAAGAAGCAAGCAAAAAGCTTAAGAATAATAGAATGAAAATTAAAAAGACCGATGTTATTAACATCGGTCTTTTTTTTAAGTAACTTTATCTTTCTAATCACAAACTATCTATTGATTCTAAGTATTATAAAATGAAAAAAATATACCTATTGCTGTTTGTAATTGCTGTATCCTTGAGTTGCTTTGGGCAAATTAGCCAAGGAGGCACACCTATCAGTTGGAACCATACTTCTTTGTCTAAAAACATTCCTACTGTTACAGTTCCATCAATAGACCTTGCTCCTATACATGCCGAAGATGCTATTACCGACCAACAAAAAGATATTCCTTGGAGATTTGGCATCGAAATTCCTTTGAATATTTCATTATCCAACAGTGGCTTATGGGAAACTTTAGCTAATGGCAACCGTATTTGGCGAATTACCATTGAGGTTCCGGGTGCATTAACTACCAATATCAACTACAAAAAGTTTTATTTACCACAGGGAGCAAATCTCTTTCTTTATAACGAAAAACAAGTCTTAGGAGCTTTTACTGCCCTCAACAACAAAGAAAATATGGAATTTGCCACCACTTTATTGCCAGGAGATAAAGTTACTTTGGAATACATGGAACCGGCAAATGTTAGTGGTCAAGGAATGATTGAGTTAGCTTCTGTGGTGCATGGTTACAGAGATTTGTTTGCTAAAATGAAAGTTTTTGGTAGTTCGGGTGCATGTAATGTAAATGCCGTTTGCGATACTGCCATTTGGGGAGACGAAATCCGCTCTGTAGTGATGTTATTAACTTCAGGAAACTCTAGGTTTTGCTCGGGAGCTTTGGTTAATAATACTGCCAATGACGGAACTCCTTATGTATTAACTGCAAGGCACTGTAGTCCCTCCACCAATAATATTTTCATGTTCAACTACCAATCTGCTCAATGCTCACCGAGTATTGACGGACCAACAACACAAACCGTTTCAGGTTGTACATTGATTTCAAACAATTCTCCTTCAGATTTTCATTTGGTAAAACTTTCTGCTACTCCTCCGGCATCTTATAAAGTTTTTTATGCAGGATGGAATGCTGATAACATTGCAGCAAACAGTTCTGTAGGGATACACCATCCGGCAGGTGATGTCAAAAAAATATCACACGATTATGAACCTGTTGTTTCTTCCGGTTATTATACTTCAGGCAACGACCATTGGCAAGTTTTAGACTGGAATACAGGAACTACCGAAGGAGGTTCTTCGGGTTCTCCATTGTTTGATCAAAACCATAGAATTGTTGGACAATTACACGGAGGTAATGCTGCTTGTGGTAATGATGAATTTGACTATTACGGTAAGTTTTCGGTTTCCTGGAATGCCAATAGCGACACATTAAAACAACTACAATATTGGTTAGACCCCATTAACAGTGGAGCTACAGCCATTAACGGCTACGACCCTAATGGAAGTAGTTACAACTTAGATGTGGCCGCATTAAGCCTTACGGGTATAGAAAAATTTATTTGTGGCGATACCGCTTCCCCTAAAATAACTTTTATCAATAAAGGAAATACTGCATTAACTTCTCTTACCATCAATTATCAATTGGATGGAAATACACCCTCTACCCTACCTTGGACAGGAAATTTAGCTGCTTACCAATCTACCACCGTTAGTTTGCCAATTCTGTCTGGTTTAACAGATGGTATGCACACTTATAAAGTTTATACTTCTAGCCCCAACGGAAGTAGCGATCAAAATCATGTGAACGACACCGTAATTTATAGCTTTAGAGCTACACCTCAACCCATGTTTGCCTCCATGACTTTAACTACTGACAATTTTGGTTCAGAAACAAGTTGGGCAGTAAAAGATACGTTTGGTAATGTTGTTTTAACAGGTGGTGGTTACTCCGATGTTTCCGGTGGAGCAACCTATAATCAGGATTTATGTTTATCCGAAAAGTGTTTTGACTTTGTATTGTACGATGGGTTTGGTGATGGATTTTGCTGTGGTTTTGGAAGCGGTTCCATCTTACTTACTGAAACCTCCTCGGGAGACACCTTGTTTTATAACAACTCTTTTAATGGAGATAGCTTAGTATTTCCCTTTTGTTTGGGAAATGCTTCATCCATTAGTGAATTAACATTTGATAACGTAACTGTTTACCCCAACCCTGCTGACGAACAATTGACCATTGATTTTGGAAACGACAACTACCATCATACTATCATTCAAATACTAGACATCACAGGGCGAGTTGTGGGAGAATATAAAGCCATTCGTCCGATTACAACAATTCGTATTGATGAACTCAAAAAGGGCATTTATGTGGTGCTTTTAAAGAATAACCAAACAGTGAAATCTTTAAAAGTGGTGAAACAATAGTAAAATTAATATAACCTACAATCCAAATGCAAAACCAAAACGGAAAATAGGGTTGGATTGTACGTAATAATTTTGTTGTACATCATTTAGGTTATAAAGTATCATTATAAAAAGATAAGAACCTCCTCCTATACTTTGTTTTAAACCACCCCCTACATAATAGTTGTAAATATTTACTCTACCTTGATTGAAATTTTCGACATTAATAATTTCTGCTTCCACATGACCTAATAATGGCAAATCATTAAATAAATATTGTCCATAAACTCTTCCACCGTAAATATTGGTACTGAAACTAGAAAATTTATCATTGTAATAAATGTAATTTCCGCCCACTCCACCAATAATGTTGGGAGTAAAATAATATCCTACTACCGGAGCTATTTCAAAATAAGTAATATCTCCAAAAGTAGCTCCTATGTTTCCACCTATTGTTACCTTATCCCAGCTAAATCCTTTGGGTTGTTCTTGTTGGTTTTTGGGAGTATCGCCATAAACGTATTCATCTTCATTTTGGGCTGATATTCCTAAAGTAATGAAGATAAATAAGGCTGTTATAAAAAATTTGATGTCATTCATTGGTGTTATTTTTTCCCACGAATTTACAATAAAATACTTAAAACAACATCAACAAAATATAACCAAAATATTTTTTACCACATAGAAGCATAGTGTAAGTAAATTCCTAAAGTAAAATTATTAGAAAAACATTAGTTGTTTCTTCGATAAATCGAAGAAAATTTTACTTGTGATACCTGCTATGTATTTGAAAGGAATTTTGTCAGTTCGAGTTAATTTCACGATTGGAATGAGTGGAATTAGTATCGAGAACAGACTTTTTATTAAAGATTCTTCTAAATGCACTACGGGTTTTATATTATTTTTTTTAAGGTAACTTGATTTAAAAGAAGATTGATTTTAAATCAAACTACTTTTTAAAACCATGAGCTTCTCACGCGTCATTTCATGGATAGAATACGGAATACCTCCCATACCTATTCCCGAGGCATCTCTACCTCCAAATGGCATCCAATCTACTCTAAAAGCGGTATGATCATTTACCATCACAGCGGTGGCATTTAGTTTTTTAACAGTATCTAAGGCCACATCAATATTTTTGGTAAAAACAGCTGCCTGAAAATGCACCTCTAAACTGTTAGCTATTTTGATAGCTGCTAATCTATCTGAATAACTATAAACACAAACTACCGGACCAAAAATTTCATCGGTAGAAACTTTTACATCAGCCGGTGGATTTAACAATACGGTTGGTGCATAGCAAGTATCTGAAATTTTCTTTCCTCCGCAAAGCAAAGTAGCACCTTTGCTTACTGCTTCATTTACCCATTCTTCTACTCTGTCATTTTCTTGTGGGGTAATTAATGGTCCTACCTCTGTTTTTTCATCAAGTGGATCGCCAACAACTAATGTTTCTGCCACAGTTGCTAATTCTTTCGCCACTTTATCACAAATACTTTCGTGAACAAAGATTTTCTGTACAGATACACATACCTGACCGGCATGATAAAACCCTCCTTTTGCCAAAGCAGGAATTAATTCTTTTAAATCAGCATCTTGTTCCACTATTACAGGCGCAACACCACCATGTTCTAAAGCACATCTGGTACCGGGAGCTAGTTTTGACTTTAATCCCCAACCTACACTGGCTGAACCTATAAACGAAAAATAATTAATTCGTTTGTCTGTTACCAAGTAAGTAGCAGCTTCCCTGTCGCAAACTGCTACCTGACACCAACCTTCGGGCATCCCCGCTTCTTTTAATAGTGCTACAAAATTTAAACATGACAGCGGTGTAGTTGATGCTGGTTTTATAATTACCGGGCAGCCTGCTGCAAAGGCAGTTACTGTTTGGTGAACTGTTAAATTTAACGGATGATTAAATGCACTTACCGAAGCTACCACACCTATTGGCTCTCGAGTAACAAATGCCATCCTGTTAACAGATGAAGCTGTTAACCCCATAGGAATTTCCTCGCCTTTAATCTGAGCAATATGTTCTGCGGCTAACTTAACTCCATTAATGGCTCTTAATACTTCCACTTTAGAATCTGCATAGGGTTTGCCTCCTTCTTGTGCCGCAATCTTAGTCAGCTCTTCCACACGCTCTTTCATCAACGCTACCGTTTTCTCTAAAATGGCAATACGCTGGTGAGCAGGCAACCATTTCGATTGATCCTCAAACAAAGCATAAGCCGTTTGCAACTGCTTTTCTACTTCATTTTTTCCAATTACAGGAATTTCTTTTATTAATTCTAAATTATAAGGAGATACTACTTTTAGCATAGTTAATTGTTATTTGTTAATTGTTAATTGTTATTTGTTAATTGTTATTCATTTGCGATGAGCTTCACTCATCTCTATTAAATTTCGATTCTTCGGAGTTTTTAATCTCTAAACTACTAAACTACACCTAATGCCTAACTCCTAAAGCCTAACACCTCTCCCCTACAAAATACATGTTTTTTCTTTTAAAATTACATTTAAAATGGAATGATTAAGTGAATAATCTACTGCCAAGTCAATGAGGTGTACGCCATCTGTCGATAAGCAATGTTCTATTGTTTTTATTACTTCATTATCGTTGGTTGGTCGATACCCTATTGCTCCATAACTTTCAGCATACTTAACAAAATCAGGATTGTTGTATTCTAGTCCAAAGTTTTCAAAGCCCATGCCTTCTTGTTTCCACTTAATCATACCGTACGCATTATCATTTAAAATAATAACGGTTAGGTTTAGTTTTAATCGAACAGCTGTTTCCAATTCTTGTGAATTCATCATAAAACCACCATCGCCACAAACTGCCACTACTTTTCTGTTGGGATAAATCATTTTTGCCATCATAGCAGCAGGAAGTCCTGCTCCCATTGTTGCCAAGGCATTGTCTAACAACAAGGTGTTGCGTTGGTAACATTTGTAATTTCTGGCAAACCAAATTTTATAGATACCATTGTCTAGCGAAACAATTCCATCTTCAGGAATAATGTCTCTCATCACATTCACCAAACGTTGCGGTAGTATAGGAAATCTTTCGTCCTTAGCATATTTAGACAAATGCATTTCTACTTCTTTTGTAATTCGCTCGTAATAAGAGAAATCCCAATTGGCTGATTGCGTAATTTTTTTGGTCAACTGCTCTATCGAATCGTCAATATCACCCACCACATTTAGTTGAGGGAAATACACTGCATCAATCTGAGCAGGAAAGTAGTTGATGTGGATGACTTTTGTGCCGCCATGTTCCATAAAAAATGGTGGTTTTTCTATCACATCGTGTCCCACATTAATAATTAAATCGGCCCTGTTGATGGCACAATGCAAAAAATCGCTATCCGACAGTGCTGCCGTTCCCATGTACAAATGGTGTCTTTCATCTACCACTCCTTTACCCATTTGTGTATTGAAAAAAGGCATGCCTGTTTTTTCCACAAAATCTGTAAGGGCTTTACTGGTATTTTTTCTATTAGCACCGGCACCAATCAACAATAAAGGCATTTTAGCACTTTCTATCATGTTAATGGCTTGCTGTATCACTTTTTCATCGGCAGTAGGAATACTACTTTGAGAAGATTCAAATATTTGATCGGCTACTTCTTCTACAGCAATATCTTCCGGAAGTTCTAAATGAACTGCTCCCGGACGTTCTTCTTTTGCCAAACGAAAGCATTCACTTACCAAGGGAGCAATGTTATTGGCATTTACAATTTGTTTGGTAAATTTAGTAATCGGACGCATTAAATCAACAATGTCAACAATTTGGAACCTGCCTTGCTTGCTTTTTTTAATGGGTTTTTGTCCTGTAATCATCATCATGGGCATACCTCCCAATTGGGCATAAGCTGCAGGAGTAACAAAGTTGGTAGCTCCGGGACCTAGGGTGGCAATGCACACTCCGGGCTTACCTGTTAGCCTGCCATAAGTAGCTGCCATAAATCCGGCACCTTGTTCGTGGCGGGTAACCACTAATTTTATAGATGAATTTTTAAGGGAGTTTAAGAAATCAAGATTTTCCTCTCCGGGAACGCCAAAAATATATTCTACCCCTTCATTTTCGAGGGCTTTTATAAATAAATCAGATGCTTGCATAAGGTCGGCTAATTTTAGTTAAGTTTTAGATGCGGTAAAATTCTGCAAACTTTTGTTGTTCAGCATGATTTAAGCGTTGGAGTTATGCACAAGATTTTAACGGGCTGTTTTTATGAATAACTTTAGCACTATAGACTTTTTAAGCACTAAAAACTTACAAAACATTAAAAGCCCTTTGGGTGATTTATAAACTATTTTTTATATTTTTGGAAAAAATAAGTCTGACAGATTTTTTGAATTTATCAGACCTATCTACCCAAATATGGCTGTATAGGTCTGACTGAGTCAGACCTATATATAAGTTATAGGGCATTTTAGGACGACACACAGAATATGAAATTTAAGAACTATAAATCAGCAATTCACAACTTCGCACATTCATTCATGAGTATTGACTACATGAAAAGCGGACGACTTGCCGTAAATGTTCTTATCGACTTGTATAATCTAAAGTTAGAACCAAAAGCAACATTTGACTTCATTAACACGAATATTTTGCCGACTGAGGCGATGACTAAGGAATCTAATGAATTACTCAAAGACTATCTGACTTGGCTACCTGACCATTTTGCTGCTCACAATAGCGACCTGACAAAGTTGGAGAGGCTGGAAATAACAATTTGGACAGACTTTGATAAAGCAATAACGCCACCCGGTATGAGTAACTGCAAAGAATTTATAGTTCATACAGCAACAAAATGGAAGGCAGACGGGCGTGACGAGCAGACAATTGAAATTTCACAAACAGAGGTAATAAAAGAGAACTTCATTAAACTGAGAATACCTGAATTTAAATGACAGAACATAAACATATACGCATTGGACACCCCCCGCTGCCGCCAGCGTCCACGCTGGTGGTAAATTGATAACCAACAAATTACAGCTTTAAAAACGGTAAAAAAGTCCATGTTCCATCAAACAGATTCCCGACAATTTTTCCGTTGCACTACAAAATTTCGGGAATGAGGTAAGTAGAAAAGTTTTATTATAAACTCATTTATTTAGCTAGTTTATACCCCCAATAAGCCATAGGAAAGTAAGCTCCTGCTAAATCTAAAATTAAAAACCAAATTGGTGCAGGCAATAGATAAGCATTTATTGCTCCTCC
>DATGOR010000270.1:0-4160 GCA_035305805.1 Vicingaceae bacterium
CAACTTTCCACAACGTCCCGGTGCATTAAAAGAATTTGTAAATGAAGTTTTAGGCGAAAATGATGACATCACTTATTTTCAATTCACCAAAAAAAACAACCGCGAAGAAGGTCCGGCAGTAGTGGGTGTAGAATTAAAAAACAGATTTGATTTAGATAATATGGAACAAAAAATGAAAACTAAAAAAATAAACTATCAGCATCTGAATGAGCAGAAAGAGTTATTTACGCATTTGATTTTGTGAAAATTTTAACACAATCTGGCGAACAAAATCATCTGAAAGTTCTGGAACACTTGGAACATGCCTGAATGGTAATTTTTTCTCTGAGCTCGTCTAATCTCTTTTTTTTGTTGCCATTCTATTGATTTTTAATTAACAAGGAAACAAAATTCTACTTAATTCTTTGAACGAAAAGTCATAAAACAACGAACCGATAATAGCTAAGTTTTCGTTGCGTGTGAAGCACGAACAATGAAAACCCTGTTGAACGGAAGATTCGGGAGCTTTTTCAGCATTATGGGTTTATCGAAGATGGTTTTTAAAGATTTACAGGAGACTTTGGGAAAAGTCTTATTTTGGTGGAAGAAAAAAGGAGAAGTTGTAGATTTACTTTTGGTAAACTGTCAACTTCTCCTCTTGGTTGTTGTTTGATAAGCGGATAATAATACTACTGTTTTATCATTTTTTTTGCACTGTATGATGCAATGATTAACCCGCCTGCAAGCATTATGACATCTTTCAGGACCAAGCCTCCTGCACCAGAAAGGTAAGGGAAACCATGTTGCGGTGTTGGGAAATCTCCTCCCAAGTTGGGTATATAGACTTCTGGTGTTGTAACTAAAAAAGATAGGGTTACTATAGACATACCAAATGTAAGTAAGCCGCCTATGAAACCGATTTTAGGAAACCAAATACCCAAAAGTACTAGAATTCCGATGCTACAAATTACGGTACCCAAGCCATACGAAAATAGATAGGTTCTGTTTTCTTTATGCCAATCTATATTTTTCTGCACGGTTTTTCCTTCAGGATTTTTATACAAGGTATATTGTGCTACGGTTTCTCCTTTCTCATTGGTAGCCGTTTTATCTGTGTTGTTGTAGAAAAACTTCATAAATGGACTATTGATAACAAATGGTACGATGCCGTATGTTTCGTATTGGAATGCTTTCAGTCCGCCGCCGATCTATGCCATTACGATAAAGATTGCTATACGAATGAGATGGATAAAATTGGTTTGTTGTGTTGCTAAAAATTATGCTAAGCTTTTCGTTGTATGCGTAATTAATGGTTTTTAGCAAAGATAGAAGATGCTAAGCTGAGAAAGAGTGGACAAATAAGGGAAAAGCATAGACTATTTTGCCTCGATGGATATGCCTACTTTTTTTCTGTATACACTTGGAGAAACGCCTACATTTTTTTTGAAATATCGACTGAAATAAAATTCATCTCTGAAGTTTAATTCTCGTGCAATTTCTTTGATTGTTTTATACGTTAGGTGCAGCATTTTTTTTGTTTCTAGCACTACCCGTTCATTGATCAATTGTGAAGGTGACTTGGAAAACTGTTTTTTTACTTTTTTACTAAAAGCATCGTTCGAGAGTGAAAATTCTGCAGCATAAAAGCTTACTTTTCTTTCTGTTTTGTAGTGTCTTTCTAGCAATTATTGAAATAGAATCAAATCTTTGTTGGGCAATTCATTTGATTTAGAATGTGTTAGATATTTAGATTTTTCTTTACTAGAAATGGATAAGATTAGTTGTAAATACGATTTTACAATAGAATTTGTATATGGATTATGAAAGTTACTTTTCAGTTCAATTTCCATTTTTTCTATCGTACGAACAATCTCCTCATAGTAAGTTTTGTTGATATTAAAGAAGGGTTTTTCGTAGATATTATTGAATAAAATTCCGTTGCAAGATATTAGGTTTTTATGATATTCTATACAGTAATAATCGCCATGAAATTGTATCAATTGCAATTCTGTCTCATGATTGTCTAGCCATTTAAATTGCTGATACGGTGTGAGGTATAATAATGTATTACCCGAGCATTGATATTGGATGAGGTTTATTTCGAACTTTGCAAAACCCTGAAAAACAAATATTTGGTAATATGGACAGTTGACTGTCTTCTGAAAAAAATTACTTCTGCTATTTTGTATAGAAAATTGATCCAAAAGCGATGTTCTGTAAAATTACATCAAACAATTGGCGTGTATGTGCAGTGGTAATTTAGCTGTACTTTTTTGTCTTTTTTGGGTAAAGAGTTTTTAGATAAAGTAAACTCTTCTAATTTACCACTACACGTTTTATTTAATTTACATACACGCTTTTATATGGTAGTTCGTTTTTAGTATCTTGTTTTTAATACTATTTTACCAAGGTCTTTAATTTCATCTTGTCCTGTGAAAAAAACTTCGCCTTTTTTAGAAATTACTTCCCAAGCTATGTTACTTGTAATGTCGTCTATGGCATTTGGTGTTGTAATATCATCGATAATATCGAATGTTTTTTCGTCTTTCATCAATACAGGTTGTGAGAAATTATGGTGAACAATCAAAAGCTCTCCACGACCGTCAATAGCTGCCTGATAAATTTCTTGTAAATCTGTAAGTACTTTACCTTGTGCAACAGCTTCTTTCATATCGGCGATAGCTTTACTTTTACGTTCATCTTGTAGAGATTTGATGATTTCCCAAGATTGTTTAACGATTTGATGCGTTTCTCTTTCGTTATAATTAATAGCTGAATACCCAAGGTAAACCGATGGTTTGTCGGCTACTTGCTGTAATCGGCTGTAGTTATCTTGTGTACAAATCACAACACAATCAAGACCTGTTTCGTTATGTACTTTTACCAACGCTTTGTCTACTTTATTCAAAAATTCGCGAACCAGGTTGTCTAGGTGTTTAGCGTCGCTGGTTTTATCTGGATTGGTGTTGTAATGTGGATTTTCTGAAAAAGGAAAATCTCCATTTTTGATTTCTTTGATTATACCGTCGTTTACCGCTTCGTATAAATGTACGCCACTTTGTGAAAGCAACATTACTAAATAGTGGTTACTTCTGTTGTATGATTTTATGATAGATCTTACAGCAAAACCATCTGATATATGAACTCCTTCGTTATTGGTAGACCAAGAAGATTTTATGATTTCCTTTGTGTCGTTTGATAAAAAGATATGCAAACTATCCAAGTTGTGATTAATATCTACCTCATTAGCTACATCTTTTATTTTTTCTAATAGTGACACAATTGGTCTTTTACCAAACTCATCGATTACTCTGTTTTCGGCCTCTTTCAAGAGGTTGTTTAACTTTATTGAATCATTTGCATTATCCGGATGTGTTCTATGTGTATTTAATGAAATAGTAACACATGGTGAGTTTTTTTCTGTTGCTAATTTTTGTAGTTGTTCTTTTAATTCCATTTTATTCTTTTGTTAATTTTTTAATGTTTATTTTCTTACTTAAACCATTTTAGAATTTACGTTTTTCTTCTTCCCGATTTTTTTGTGCCTTTTGGTATAACTATACCTCGCCTAACCTTGGCTATAAGCTGTTGGGCATTGGCACAAGTACGTGCTTTTGTCGAGTAGAATTCTAGAATGACTACCGGTTCCTAGCCAACGTTATTTCTATGAAGTAATATAGTTAAAAAATATGAAAAGTGAAAATTATTGCGACTAAAAATTAGAACAACTCTTCCCTATGTTGTAAGCTCCCCCAAAAAAAGTACAGTTTAAAAAGAGAAAAAATTATTAATTTTAAACTAAACTGTAATAATGAAGAGTAGTAAATTTAGTTACACTCAAATCTCGAAGATCCTTCAAGAATTTGAATCTGGAAAAGATATTAATACAATTGTTAGAGAACATGGAGTTAGCAAAGCTACGTTTTATAAATGACGTCAACGCTACGGTTACGCCTTCGCCTCACTTAGTCCTTCAACTGTAAAACGTTATAGAATATTGTATACTTTTAACTTGTACTAAAAAGGGGAAGCCTACAACAATTTTGGCTTCAATCCTGAAAGAAGTAATGGAAATAAAATTGTTTTTCGCAGGTATATAGGTAATTAATTTAAAACAATTATTATGAGAGGATATATTTATTTAGGAGTTTCAATTTTTTTGTTAGTAATATTGGGTTACC
>DATGOR010000271.1:0-3604 GCA_035305805.1 Vicingaceae bacterium
CATATTGTACAAATACTCCGAAATGGTGTTTAAATCAATTACTCTTCGCTGCGATTTCTTAGCAATAATATAGGCAATTTCTTTCCTAATATCTTCAAAAACAGTTTCAGTAACATCTCTAGCTAACATTCGTATTTCGGAAGGATTGTTCTCCTCATCTAATATTAATTGAGCGTTTACACTGGCATAAACCAACTCTTTATTTTTTCTTACAAAAGTTACGGGAAAATTGTACACTTTTAAGTCTTTGTCCAGCTTCTCTAACAATGCCTTTCGTTGGTTTAAATCATGGTAAAATACTTCAGGAGATTTACCAACGATTTCGTGATTTTCGTATCCTGTTATTCTTAATACAGACGGAGAAGCTTCTAGTATATAATTACCATCGGGCGATATTTTTGTTCTAACAAATGCATCTTGCAATTCTTCAATAATGTTTCTGTATTTTTCTTTTTCTAGTTGAAGGTTGTTTTCGTATAATTTTCGTTCACACTCCCCTCTCAATCGTGGAGTAAACAAACTTAACACCTGATTAATATCTTGACTCTCACGTTCATCTATTGGCTCATCATGCATTAAAACAATCGCCCCTACAGGCTGGTTCTTATCATTGTATAATAATTTGCCTACGTAACTTTCAGCATGGTATTCTTTCAATTCTTTATCATTCGGAAAAATAGTTTGTACATTTTTTGAAAACATACAAAAACCTTCTTTCAGTAAAATTTCAGTAGGAGAATTTTTTAAATGACAAGTGATGTTTTGTAGCTGTTGTGCTCCATCTTTAAAAACAATGGAGCTAATTTGTTGCATATTTTTATCGTAAGTTCCAATAAAACAATAACGCATTTTAAATTCTTGGGTAAAAAAGCCGGTTAAGTGATTAAAATAGTCTTCTCCATAACTTACATCTAATTTATTCTTAATAAAATCGGCATACAGCTGCATTCTTTTTTCGTGTATGACCAACCCAAGCGTACTGCTTACCGAAGACATCTCTTGAGCCAGGTTTTGAGTAAAGTTTTTATTTTCTTCTAAATAAAGCGTAAGCACTCCATAGCAGTTGTCCTTATAATTTATTGGAAATGAACAAATATTACTTTCTCGAATTACCTCGTTTTTATCTGAAATAAGTTTTAAATCTTTTTTATATTGATAAAACTGCGAACAAAAAGCTTTACCACAAACGCAATTATCTTTTTTTACATAACCACAATGTTCCAATATTTCGCTCTCAATATTTTGATGTGCAACAGGCTTAATGTATTCATTGTTTCTTTTTAAAAAAATAATTCCTCTATCCTGAAAACCAAGTGGTTTAATTTCATTTATTATAATCGGAAGAGATGCGGTAAGAAAACCATCAATTTCTTTTTCTTTTGTAGTGGTTACAAGTAGTTGATTAATAATCTTTTGTAAAGCAAATTTCATTAGCAAAAATATAATCCAATATAAATTGGTGATAAATAAAATATACGATAAAGTTAGTCGTATAATTCATCTAAATCATACCATACAACACTTAAATATTAGCCGTTGGTCTTAAGTATTAATACTTATTTTTTATTATAAATGATTAAGCTCCCTTACTAATTGATAAATGCTTGGAGTTTTGCAAAGCCTTTATTGGACGGAAATAATTTCTAATCAATCCCCATTTATCGGGGTGTTCGAGTAATAATTGTCTGATTTTTCGTTGATGCTTTTTAAGAATATCCGAAATGGCAGCAGCAGAAATTGATGGCTCGCAAACGCTGCCAATATTAGTTCCGGTAATTTTTTCACCTTTTGCTATTAATCTTTTAGCCGCTTGTTCGTACCTATCTAAAAATTGAGCAGTCTTATTCAACTTTTGTTGAACTACAGAAGTGTTGCTTTCTGTATATTTAGGTAGTATAATATCATGACTTCCTATTTCGTAAAAGTTTTTAAAACTATGTTTATTTATTAATATTTCAACTGTTTGTACTAAAACCTGACGAACCTGTTCTAACGAAAAATTCAACTGCATCAGCTTTTTTACAGCAAGATCAGATAAAGCAAAATCGGCTGCTTCATTCACGGTAATTTGTTCTAAAATATACTGATAGGTATTTTTAGTGTGTGTAAATAGTTGCTCTTCTAATTGCTGTGATTTTTCTAACACATCAGTATTATCAATACTTGCTGCTACTTTTTTATGAATATTTCTGTTGGTATAGCTCGATTGAATGGTTAACACCAATTGATTGTACAATAAATTTTGTATCACCTCTTTTATGGTAATTGCCATTGCTTCATCATTGTTAGTTAATCTAAAGTTGGCAATATTGTTTTTAAAATAAAGGTACAACACATCAAACCTACCATCGTCCGGGTTTTTAAACCTTAACTCTAATACAGAACTTTTTTCTTCATCAATGAAAGACAATTGTTCCACAACGTCTTTTCTCATTTCAAAAGGAACATTTTCCGGTTTTATCCAATTGGTTTTTTTGGATGAGTTTCTGATTTCATTAAAAAAGTTTTCATTTTCAGCCTCTATAGGAGAAAAATCGCCATTAAAATGCAACGCCATTGTTTGTTGTAATGCCGCTTCGTAAAAAACAGCCACACATTTATCCAAGCCACTAATCATCTGCCTTGAGTGAAGCAGAATGTCGTAAAACGGATGTTGTAAAAAAGTATAACGCTGCATGATTTTACTTTGAGTGCTTAAAGATATAACTTAAATTTAAGTTATGCAAACTTAAATACTTAATTTTTAATTCAAGTTTAAAATCAACTTAAACTTAAAAATAAACGATAAAAACCTATGTTTATTTGCATTATAAAATCATCAACCATGAAAACATCGTTTCAATATTATTCAAACAGAGGAGTTCATCAACTTAAAAAAAGAAACAATAACTTAAATTACAATACTGTTGAGCTTAATTATTTAGAAGTGAAGTTAGAACAGTTTTTAGATGCTAGTTTTAAATTACTGCATCCTTTGTTTAGTGATGGAAATGATAAAATTGAGGTAAAAGACCATGTCTATCACAAAGAAAAACTAGACGATGATTTTGATAGCGTGATTACTACTAACGTTACTAGATATAAATGGGTAGTGATGATAATAGGTTTGTTTTATAAATTGTATTGCTTTGTATTTAGAATAAAACCAACTCTGCCTAAAGACGCCATCGTAAAAAACAGTTATAAAAAACCAAACAATTCTTCTGCTTTAAATCCCTCTTTTATAAAGAACAAAAGATTTAGCAATACTTCTCCTCCTTAAGGCGTATTAAACAATTCATTTGCCTCATTCCACATCACATCGTTAGTTGGTGCGGGAGCCGTAATTTCCAATAATTCTTTTTGAACAGGATGTATAAAAGTAATTTTTCTAGCATGCAAGGAAATAGAAGCGTCTTTATTAGAGCGAGAAAATCCATACTTTAAATCTCCTTTAATTGGGCACCCTATGGATGCTAATTGCACTCTAATTTGATGATGTCGCCCTGTTTTGGGTAAAATTTCCAGCAAAAAATATTGCTGAAATTGATGAATTACTTTGTAAGTTAATTCAGCTCTTTTTGCTCCATCAAAATCTTGCAACTTTGCAACAGATTTGTTTTTG
>DATGOR010000272.1:0-7696 GCA_035305805.1 Vicingaceae bacterium
TGCGGGCAACAAGTTGTTGCTCAGAACTATGTTGATTTACTGAAATTTCACTATTCTCCTACTCCTAACAACCAATTTGTTGATACAACTGGAAATGCCAACCTAAGTGAAATTGGAATTGACATCACGTTGCCATTAAAAATTAACGAAAAAACTGCAATTATTACCGGAGTTTTTTGGGAAGATATCTCCACTAAACTTGCTCCGGCTGCTGACCAAATCAGTTTTTCAACTTTTAATTTGCGTGTAGGTTTAAATCAAAAACACGGAGAAAAATGGTCCGGAACTTATCTATTACTACCAAAAATTAGTTCCGACTTAAAAAACATAGATAGCAAGCATTATCAAATAGGTTTTCTTGGTTTATTAAAAAGAAGTTATTCAACTAACAAAAATTACAGCTTAGGATTATATTACAATAATGAGTTGTTCGGTCCTTTCTTTGTGCCGTTAATTGGTTTTTATCGAAAAACAAAAAAGTTAGAATTTAACTTCACACTTCCAATTTGGGCAGATATAAACTATGCATTTAATAAAAAAATAAGTATTGGTGCTACTTTTAGTGCTTTTGTAAGAAGTTATTTTTTAGGTGAATTTGGCAGCAGTTATGTGGTAAAAAAGAACAATGAGCTGTTTGCTTACCTTCAATACAACTTAGGAAAAAACATTTTATTACAAGGAAAAATAGGACATTCCATTGGTAGAAGCTTTAGGGTTTATGCTGAAAACGACAAGGTAGATTGGGGGCTTTCAGCCTTTAGGTTTGGAGACGAAAGAATACCTCTTAATCCTGATTTTAAAGACGGTTTGGTATTTAATTTTCGATTTATCTATCGTTTTCACTTAGGAAGCGAGTAAATTATTTTTATATCATTTTAATCAGCATTGTAACCCAAAAATATGTAGTTTTGGTTCACAATAATCAAAAATCAAATCTGATGAAAAATAATATTTTAGCTGCTCTATTCGTAAGTATGGTATTTTTCGGTTGTGCCGAAATGACTGCTGTAATGGAAGAAGTAAATAAACAAACCACCGGAGAGGCTCCACTTACCAATGGAGAGGTTATTGGCGGTTTAAAAGAAGCACTAACAGTGGGTACCAACAATTCTACTGCATTGACCTCAAAAATGGATGGCTTTTACAAAAACCCTGAAATTTTTATCCCTTTCCCACAAGAAGCCATTAAAGTAAAAGAAAAAGTAGAAGCTTTAGGGATGCAAAAACAAGTGGATGAATTTGTGCTTACCTTAAATAGAGCTGCAGAAACAGCTACCAAAGAAGCCGCCCCAATTTTTATTGACGCCATTAAAAACATGAGTATCGCTGATGGTTTTGCTATTTTAAATGGAGATAAAAATGCTGCAACCATGTATTTAAAGGATAAAACCTCTGCTCAATTAAAAGTAAAATTTAACCCTATAGTTAAAAATGCCATAGAACAAGTAGAAGTAACCAAATACTGGAATCCTATCATCACCACCTACAACAAAATCCCATTTATTGAGAAACAAAATCCTGATTTAGAAGATTATGTTACTACCAAAGCCATGGACGGATTGTTTTTAATGATAGAAAAAGAAGAAGCCAATATCAGGCAAAATCCTACTGCCAGAGTAACTGATTTATTAAAACGCGTATTTGGAAAGTGATAAACCATGGAAAATCCTTGGAAAACGCTTAAAAGCGAGTTGAAATACAATAATAATTGGATTAGCGTTACCGAGCATCAAGTAGAAAATGCTGCAGGAAATCCGGGTATTTACGGAACTGTTCATTTTAAAAATTTAGCTATTGGTATTATTCCCATAGATGAACACAATAATACGTGGTTAGTAGGTCAATATCGATACCCGTTAAAGCAATACAGTTGGGAAATTTGTGAAGGTGGTGGTAAGTTAACCACTCCCCCTTTGGATGCAGCAAAAAGAGAACTGCTGGAAGAAACAGGAATAACAGCAAAAATTTGGCAACCTTTACTGGAAATGCACCTGAGCAATTCCGTATCAGACGAAAAAGGAATAGTTTACATCGCTAAAGATTTAAGTTTTTCTCGTCCCCAACCCGATGAAGATGAAGTTTTAACATTAAAAAAAATTCCTTTTCAAGAAGCTTATAATATGGTAATGAACGGAGAAATTACCGATAGTCTTTCTGTTGCGGGTATTTTAAAAGCAAAAATTTTATTGGGACTTTAGTTAGTAAACAACTTTACCTTCTTTCAAAATACAAAACACAACTGTTCATCTTTCAACGAAGTTGTTTAAAAAAAGAAACATTTTTTAATTTATAGAGGGGACTCTAAACAACTTCAATATAAAGTCATTACATTTGTTGCCAATTACAATGGGTTATGGATTTTAACAGTATAATTACCATTATTTTACTTATAGGAGCTTTCGTTCTATTTGTTACCGAAATTATTTCTGTAGATTTAGTTGCCTTATTGGTGATGACGGCTTTGGTGTTGTTTGGTGTTATTTCACCGGAAGAAGGCATCAGCGGTTTTAGTAATAAAGCCACTATTACCGTTGCTTTTATGTTTGTATTGAGTGCTGCCTTACTTAAAACCGGAGCTTTACAAGTATTGGCTCTTCGTTTATCGGGAATATTTAAAACCAATTTTTACCTTGGCATGGGCTTACTCATGTTTTTAATAGCATTTTTTTCAGCTTTTGTAAACAACACACCTGTTGTAGCTATTTTTATTCCTATTATCATTCAAATTGCTAATGTTTCTAAATTGAGTGTTACCAAAATGCTCATCCCACTTTCTTTTGCTTCTATTTTTGGAGGAACATGTACCTTAATTGGTACTTCTACCAACCTTTTAGTAAATGGAATTGCTGAAAAAGCAGGTATTCCAACCATTGGCATGTTTGACATGACTTTGATGGGAAGTATTTTACTTTTTACAGGCATTATTTATATGTTGTTGGTAGGTATAAAACTGCTACCTCAAAGAAAAAATGAACAAGATTTGGAAGCAAAATTCCACATGAGAAATTACCTTACACAAATAGCCTTATTACCCAATTCAGAACCTGTTAATAAAAGCATTATGAATTCTACTCTATTAAAAGATTTAGATATAGATATTATTGAAGTCAGTAGAAATCAAGAGAAATATATGCTTCCTGCCGGAGATTTTATTTTACAAGCCAACGATGTGTTAAAAATTAGATGTAACATAGAGAAAATAAAATCGCTTAAAGATAAAATTAAAATCATGAGCGAATCTCCGCTAACAATTGCTGATAATGATTTTAAAGAAAAAAATTCTACACTGGTAGAATTAGTCATTACTTCCAACTCCACTTTTGAAGGAAAAACATTAAAAGATGTAGATTTCCGAAGAAGATTTAGAGGCATTCCTTTAGCCATTATGCATCGTGAAGAAGTGGTAAATGAGGATGTTTATAAAACCCAACTGAAAGCAGGAGATGTAATTTTAGCAGAGATTAAAAATCATTACATTTTAGAGCTAAAGAAAATGGAAGCCCAACAAGAAGCTCCTTTTGTTTTACTCTCTGAAAACAATATGACAGATTTTGACAAAAAGAAATTTTCTATTGTGATAAGTGTGATACTGACAATTATCGTATTAGCAGCATTTAATGTAACAGACATTATGGTGGGAGCTATTACAGGCGTTATCGCATTAGTGCTTACTAAATGTATTAGCATGAAAGAAATTTACCAATCTATCAATTGGAAAATCGTTTTTCTACTTGCAGGTTCTATCAGTTTTGGTATTGCACTCAACAATACCGGGTTAGATGTGCGTATTGCTAACACCATTATTCACAATTTAGGAGCTTGGGGACCAATAGCTATTATTTCCGGTCTTTATTTACTTACTTCTGTAACAACAGAATTTATTTCTAATACAGCCACTGCTGCGTTGCTCACACCAATTGCTATTGTTACCGCTACTAATTTAGGATTAGATCCAATGCCATTTTTAATGACTATTATGTTTGCCGCTTCAGCAAGTTTTATCACCCCTATCGGATACCAAACCAATACGATGGTATATAGTGCAGGCGGTTATAAATTCAGAGATTTTATAAAAACCGGTTTACCGTTAAGTATTTTATATTGGATAATTGCCTCATTGTTAATTCCATATTTCTTTCCATTCTAATACTATGAAATCATTCATAGCATACCTGATTATTTTCATTAGCTGTTTCGTAGAAGATAGTCATGTTTTTGCTCAAAAAAAAGGCAAAATACAATTGGAAATTACTAGATTTAAAGCTGGTATTTATGGAGCAACTTACAGAGATAGAGCTACTAATTCTACTGGTTTTGGAGAGGGGCTTGCTGTCTCATCACTTATATATTTTCCATTTCAGTGGAGTGTGGATGTTGCTCAAAACTTTAGTGATACTATTGATATTAAGGATGAATTTAACCAACGCGTTTTTCTAATACGACCTACCGCAATTGTAAATGTTACCGAAAAAGGAAGCTTTAGCACCGGGGGAGCTTTGCAGTTTAGTTTTTTATTGGGTAAACAATGGTATTTAGAATTTCTTTCGGGAATAGTTTGGGCAGAGAGTCCAAAAAATTCTAATGACGGAATGGATAAAGGCTTTAATCTAACGCAAGGATTTTATTTAAGCAAACCTTTACATCGTCATTTCACATTGTCCTTTGGGTTTAATCATGTTTCGTCAGCACATGTTTTTAATACCAACACCAATCATGATCAGTTAGTTATCGGGGTAAAGTATATTCTCTGAGTATTGATGTACTTAAGCAGTACGAAGAATTTTTTCCATTTTCCTGCCTTTAGCCAACTCATCTACTAATTTGTCCAAATAACGCACGTTGCGTGTAAGTTCGTTGGAAATTTCTTCAATGCGATATCCACAAATTACTCCGGTAATCAAATGAGCATTTTCATTGAGTTTTGCTTGGCTAAAAAAAGTCTCAAAAGTAACTTTTTCATCTATCAGCTGGTAAATTTTATTGATATCAAAACCTGTCAACCATTCTATAACTTGGTGTAACTCATCTTTTGACCTTCCTTTTTTCTCCACTTTTGTTACATAATGTGGATAAACGGAAGCAAAAGTTAGTTGAGCGATGCGTTGGTTGTGTTGGTCAGTAGTGCTCATCTTATTTTCTAGTATATTCGTGCACAAATTTGCAAAGTTGTTTTATGTTTTCAACCGGAGTTCCGGGTAAAATACCATGTCCCAAGTTAAAAATATGCCCCGGAATACCTTTTACACTATCTAAAATCTTTTTGGTTTTTCTTTCAATAATTTCCCAATCAGCAAATAAAGCTGTAGGGTCTAGGTTTCCCTGAACAGCCACTTCGTAATTCAGCTCTTTCCATGTTTTTGCCAAATCGGTTTTCCAATCAATAGCTATAACATCCGGATTGGCTTTTCGTAAGCTTGGTATTAAATGAGAAGAATTTACGCCCATCGAAATTAATGGTACCTCAGGGTATTTACTTTTTACAATTTGCACCATTTTTTCAACATGAGGATAAACGTATTCATTATAATCGTCTATATCTAATGCTCCTACCCAGCTATCAAAAATTTGAACTGCCATGGCGCCACTTTCAACCTGAAAATTGAGGTAATTTGCCATAACTGTTGCCAACTTATCCATTAACAGATGCCAAGCTTTAGGCTCATTATACATAAAAGCTTTCATTTTTTCATAATTCTTAGAAGGTCCACCCTCAATCATGTAGCTGGCTAAAGTAAACGGAGCCCCTACAAATCCGATACATGGAACATTTAATTCACCTTTCAGAATATTTAAAGCTTTTCCGGTGTACCACATTTCTGTTGCGGGATCTACCACCTTTAGTTTTTCAACATCGGCAACAGTTCTAACAGGGTTATGAATTAAAGGACCGTACCCTTTTTTATATTCAAAGCTAATTCCCATAGGGCCTAATGGAATTAAAATATCAGAAAAAATAATGGCCGAATCCAATTCAAATTGATTGATTGGTAACAAAGTAACCTCTGCACTAACTTCGGGAATGGTACTTATTTCAATAATACTGTACTTTTCCTTTATTTTCATGTACTCTTTTTGGTACCTACCTGCCTGACGAGCTAACCAAAGAGGAGTGTATGGTGTTTCTTCTCTTCGGCAAGCTTTTAAAAAATTATCGTTGAAATTTGTCATTATTTTCTGATTTTTATAAACGTCATAACAAAAAAGTATGACGAAGCAATCTGCTTATGGTTTAATTTTTATTATTTTTAATGGCGTATATAATAATTGAACCTACTCCCGTTAAGAGAAAGATTCCACCTACATTAGAAAATAGATTTGCTCCAGGCCAATGCATTATTTTAAATATAGCACCAAAGACAATGCTAGCAATTGAAATACAAGAAAGAATAATACCAATTACTAAAAGTGTTTTCATTCAATTATTTGATGTATCTAAAATCTTGATTGTTTTTAATTTGTAATAAAGTCTCGTAAATCAGTTTTATCACATTTTCTACATCATCTCTATGTACCATTTCTACCGTTGTATGCATGTATCTTAGGGGCAACGAAATTAATGCAGAAGCTACACCGCCTAACGCATAAGCAAATGCATCGGTATCAGTTCCTGTAGCCCTTGAAGCCGCTGCCAATTGAAACGGAATTTTTTTAGTATTGGCTGTAGATTTTATCAACTTTAACAAATTGTTTTGAACGGCAGGACCAACTGTTAGAACAGGACCGTTACCGGCATGATTATCACCTTGTTCAATTTTATTAATCATTGGCGTTTGTGTGTCGTGGCAAACATCTGTAACAATGGCTACGTTTGGTTTTATGTTTTGCACCATCATTTCTGCTCCTCTTAGCCCTACCTCCTCTTGAACAGAGTTAGTAATGTACAAACCAAATGGTAGTTTCTTTTTATTTTCTTTTAATAAACGAGCAACTTCGGCTATCATAAAACCACCTATTCTATTATCTAAAGCTCTTCCAACAAAATAATTTTTGTTTAATATCATAAATTCGTCTTCGTAGGTAATCACATCCCCTACAGCAATTCCTAATTTTTCAACCTCCTCTTTTGTGGTACATCCACAATCTAAAAATATGTTGTTTAATTGAGGTGTTTCTTCTTTGCCATCTTTTCTAGTGTGTATGGCAGGCCAACCAAAAATTGCTTTTACAATGCCTTTTTCAGTATGAATATTCACTCGTTTTGATGGAGCTATTTGATGATCGGAGCCGCCATTTCTTCTTAAATAAATGAATCCTTTATCACTAATGTAATGTACAAACCAAGAAATTTCATCAGCATGTGCTTCAATCACAACTTTATATGCTGCTTTAGGATTAATTACTGCAGCTACAGAGCCGTAAGTATCAACAAAATATTCATCAACATAAGGTTTGATGTAATCCAACCACATTTTTTGTCCTTCAGATTCAAAACCTGTTGGAGATGGATTGTTGATGTAGTTTTCTAAAAACTTTAATGATTTAGCGGTAAGAATAGATTTTTTTGCCATAATTTTTATTTTTCTAAAGAAGCGACAAAGCTAACCATTTTTAGTAAAAAACCTTACTTTTGACTCAGGATGATAACGCATGAAAAATATATGGCTCGTTGTCTGCAACTTGCAAAAAAGGGAATACGAAACGTTTTTCCTAACCCTATGGTGGGATGCGTTATTGTACATCAACAAAAAATTATTGG
>DATGOR010000273.1:0-5392 GCA_035305805.1 Vicingaceae bacterium
TTTGTACAGCGAATTTGTTTCCTGTGCATGTGCAAAAGAAAAAATTAAAAAACACCATACAAAACAAAAAAACTGTTTCATGTAAGTTATAACTTCAAAACATCAAAAATAGTGTATAACTTCTTTTCTTTTTAATCAAAGTAGTATTTGTAAAAGTAATAAAGAATTATTTAAATTATCTTTATAAAATTAACCTCACATTTTACAAATGAAATTATTATTGGTAGAAGATCATCAAGAGCTTGCTGCAAATATGATAAGCTTTCTAACTCAGGAAAATTATATCTGTGAATGGGTAAAAACCGTTACGCTTGCTAAAGAAATGCTTGAAATGTTTGAATACGATGTGGTGCTCTTAGATTTAACCTTACCTGATTATTCAGGACTTCATCTTTTGGAGTATATTAAACAAAACGATATTAACAGTAAAGTAATTATAATTTCGGCACAAAATTCTTTAGACTATAAGATTAAAGGACTTGATGGTGGTTCAGACGATTATATTACTAAACCATTTCCTTTACCCGAACTACATTCGCGTATTAAAGCCGTAACTCGTAGAAATAGTAGCAATAGTAAAGATGATTTGCTGGTTTATAACGAAATTTCAATCGATCTGAATTCTATGGAATGTAAGGTTGGTGAACAAGTAGTCGTTTTAACTAAAAAAGAATTTAATTTAATGGTCTACTTCATTAACAATAAAAACAGAGTATTGTCAAAACAGGCAATAGCATTACATCTTTGGGGCGATTACACTTATAATTTAGATAATGTGGATTTTATATATCAACACTTAAAAAATCTTCGAAAAAAAATAATCGATGCCGGTGGAACGGATTATGTAAAAACTATTTATGGTTTGGGATACAAATGGACTGAGTAATGAAATTAAGCAGCCGAATTACATATTATTTAATAGTTATAGTTTTCTTGTCGCTGGCTATTGGTTTCTCCATTTTTTATATTTCTATAGAAAGGGTAACCAACAGATCTGCAATTTACAAAATGGAGCAACTTAACCAGTATATAATAAAACAGCTAAAAATACAGTCAATAGATTCATTACGAAAAAAGCATCCTTCGATCCGTATAAAAGTTTTGTCTAAAAAATATGACAATCTTGTTGATGAGGTTGTAGAAGAAAGAGAAGCTGTCTGGAACGAGCAGTTGCAAAGTTATGGATACAATATAAAAGTAATTCATTATCCGTTTGTTAATAATGAACACTACCAGATAACCAATGATGATTATATTGTCAAAATAGAAAAAGAATATTGGTTTAGTGTTTTAATGGTTGTTGCTTGGATTTTTGTTTTTATATTGACCATTATTATATTTTTTGGCGAAATGATTGCCCGAAATCTTTACATGCCTTTTTACAGTTTGCTGATACAAATGAAAATGTTCGATGTTCGTAAAGGAGAGCAGATACAGGTAATGAATACCAATACTACAGAATTAGATGAGCTGAACAAGTTGTTTACTCAAATGGCAGACAAATCAATACAGCAATACAAACTTTTAAAAGAATTTACAGAGAATTTATCACACGAACTTCAAACTCCTTTGGCTAATTTAAAAGGAAAGATAGAATTACTGTTAAATACAGATTTAAGTGAACAGCAAATGCAGGCGCTAAGCGGTATGTACGATGAGTTAAACAGAATGTCAACCCTAAATAGATCGCTAGTTTTGTTAATGAGTTTGGAAGATCATGAAGTGTCTCCGGAAAAAGTAAATTTGTCTGAAGCTTTAAAGGAAACAATTCTGCAATATGAAGATATTATTGAAATGGGCGGTAAAACATTAAATGTATATATACAAGACAATATTTATATTAATATAAACCCAATGTTATTGCAGATTGTGCTGTCTAACCTTATAAATAATGCTAGCAGACACAATATTGAAAAGGGTAGTATTGAAATAGCATTAACAAATAACTTTTTAGAGATTAGAAATACAGGTAATTCTAAC
Source organism: Vicingaceae bacterium (assembly GCA_035305805.1). Classification (GTDB taxonomy): domain Bacteria; phylum Bacteroidota; class Bacteroidia; order Flavobacteriales_E; family Vicingaceae; genus BRH-c54. The sequence goes on from DATGOR010000273.1 coordinate 1,981, forward strand.
AATCTTACCAACGAAACCATATTTAACCGCTTTAAAAAAGGTACATCAGGATCTAGTTCCTTAGGGATTGGTTTGGCATTGGTAAAAAAAATAGTAGAAGTTTACGGATACAAAATCATTTACAAGAAACAAACCAATTTCCATATTTTTATTTTAGATATAAATGTCTGAAAATTAGTTGGTGCAATAAAACTTCAAATTTTTAGCATTATTTCTTCAAAATATCTTCAGTTTTCATTTGTTATTTAGTATTTAAATAATAATTAAAAAATGAAAAATATATTTTTTTCGCTTATTTCCTGTTGTTTTTGCAGTGGCATTATTTGGTCGCAAGAACTACCGGAGAAGAAAGAACTAAAAAGCGAACCTCTTTTTAAGAATTCTTTAGGAGAGATGAAAATTAAGTTCGATGAAAGCGGGGATAAATTCTTAAAGTTCGGAATTTCAAGTCAGGTTTGGTTTCGTTCCATAGAAAATAATCCCGGAACAGCAGTAAACGGTGTTCCGCAAGACAATACTACCGATGCAGGTTTAAGAAGGGTTCGTATCACCATGCAATCGCAATTAAGCAAAGGATATTCTGTGTTTTTTCAGTTTGGTATTAACAATCAGTCTTTTATAAGTGGCGGTGGATCAGGTACTGGTGCTAACGGACAAGGAAAGAAGCCGGGGATGTTTTTTATGGATGCTTATAATGAATTGGCAATTATTCCTAAAAACGATTTTTACACTAACAAAGAAAACAAATACAACTTGTATTTAGGTGCGGGTTTACATAGTTGGAATGGTGTTAGCAGAATGACAAATGCCAGTACAACAAAACTTTTAACTGCCGATTTACCTGTTTTTAACTTTCCTAATATTGAAGTGTCGGATCAGTTTTCAAGACAATTCGGAATTTTTGTTCGTGGTGATTTAGATAGAATTAATTACCGTTTTAGTGTAAACAAACCATTTGCAACAGACAGAAAACCAGAAGTTGGCGGTATTCCTGTAGAAAACAACGGATCTGGTAAATTGGCTTATTCGGGATATGCTATGTATCAATTCTTTGAAAAAGAATCAATGTCAACCTCTTTTTTACCGGGAACTTACTTAGGTACAAAATCTATATTGAATCTCGGAGCCGGTTTCTACTCAAATAAAGAAGCTATGCTTTCACAACCACAAGAAGGTTTTTTTAAAAAACATAATCAATTGAATTTAGGGATTGATACTTTTATGGAAATTCCCATAGGTTCTAAAGAAAAAGAAATGTCTTTAAGTCTTTACAGTGTATATTACTACAATGATTTTGGTAAAAATAATCTTCGAGTAAACGGAATTATGAATCCAGGAACAGCAGATCCAAACTACACAGGTGTTGTTGCTGCCGAAGGTTTTGGAAATGCCAAATACCTCATAGGTACAGGCAGTATATGGTATACCCAAACAGGATTTTTACTTCCAAATTTTAGTAATAAGGTTAAGTTACAGCCTTTTGTAGCGTATCATTATAAAGATTTAAAAGGATTAAACCAAGTGGCACATTTTTATGATATCGGAACTAATTTGTTTGTTTTTTCACAAAATGCAAAAATTGTTGCACAATATTCAAGTCGCCCTTTATTCGATAAAACAACAAAAAGAGTTTTCGATAGAAAAGGAGAGTTTCTCCTAAGTTTTCAAGTTGCATTATAATTTAAAAAATATAAAAAATGATAAAACAAGACATGTTAGATAAAGCAACAACTTTATCTACAAAAAAAGAAATTACAACAGCCGAAAGAATTAAGGCAATTGTTGGCGGATCAATTGGTAATCTGGTAGAATGGTACGATTGGTATGCCTACGCAGCTTTTGCCATTTATTTTTCGCATGCTTTTTTTCCAAGCGGTGATCAAACGGCACAATTGCTAAACACAGCAGGTATTTTTGCAGTTGGTTTTTTAATGCGTCCTATTGGTGGATGGATTTTTGGAACAATGGCAGATAAAATTGGTCGTAAAAAAGCAATGACTTTATCAGTGCTTTTAATGTCGTTTGGTTCGTTGCTAATTGCATTAACCCCAACATACGAAACTATTGGTATTCTTGCACCGGCATTATTGTTAGTTGCGCGTTTGTTGCAAGGTTTAAGTGTTGGTGGCGAATATGGTGTATCGGCAACCTATTTAAGTGAAATGGCAACATCTGACCGTCGTGGCTTTTACTCTAGTTTTCAGTATGTAACTTTAATTGGCGGACAGTTAACCGCTTTGGGAATTCAATTGGTATTGCAAAAATTTATTTTAACAGAGGATCAGTTACATGATTGGGGGTGGAGAATTCCTTTTATAATCGGAGCTATTTTATCGATAATAGCGTTATACATGAGAAGTAGCCTACATGAAACCGAAGCTTTTGAAAAAAATAAAGATGAAAATGCAAAAGAAGTTAAAAATGGATCGATAAAAGAATTATTAAAACATCCAAAAGCATTAGTTACAGTTGTAGGTTTAACACTTGGTGGTACGTTGGCATTTTATACGTATACCACTTATATGCAGAAATTTTTAGTTAATACGGTTCTGTTAACAAAAGAGCAGTCAACATTAATTTCGTTCTTGTCATTATTTTTATTTGCGTGTTTACAACCTGTTTTCGGTTCACTTTCTGATAAAATTGGACGCCGACCTCTATTATTAGGCTTTGGTGTTTTAGGAACAATATTTACTGTGCCTTTACTAACCGGGTTAAGTAATACTACAAGTATGTGGGGAGCTTTCTTTTACCTGATTGCGGCTTTAATAATTGTTTCTGGTTACACATCTATTAATGCAGTAGTGAAAGCAGAATTGTTTCCGGCTAATATACGTGCGTTAGGTGTTGGTTTGCCTTATGCATTAACCGTTGCTATTTTCGGAGGATCTGCAGAATACATAGCACTATTGTTCAAGCAACAAGGAGTAGAATCATATTATTATTGGTATATTACAATTTGTATTGGTTTTTCTTTAATAGTGTATCTATTTATGAAAGATACCAAGAAAACGTCATTGCTTAATAAAGATTAAAGAATTAAGTGTTTAGTTTAAATAAAAATACCTTTTCAATTTTTTGAAAAGGTATTTTTTATTTGTTTTAAAAAGTATAACCTAACTTTACACCGGCTTTAAATACAAAGTTGTCAAAGTATTGGTTGTCAATATCGCCTTTGCCTTTAACTTCCCATTTCCAGTTGAAACCAACCGATGGATCTAAACTTAAATTTTTAGTCAGCTGAACTTTGTATCCAATATTCGGATTAAAAATACTCCAATAACTGTATTTTCCTTCAAAATTTTCGCTTAACAAGAGGAAACATTTCGTCTTACGAAGAATTACGAGCAGAACCTAAATTAGAAATTATTATAAAAATTGCTAATTATTTTAGCATTCCGTTAGAACATCT
>DATGOR010000274.1:0-3202 GCA_035305805.1 Vicingaceae bacterium
ATCTAGTTCAAGAATTTCTTCCGGATGGTTAATTCTTCCCCAAGATAGGTCAGTAATGTGGATTAATCCATCAACACCACCTAAATCAACGAATACACCGTAAGAAGTAATGTTTTTAACAATACCTTCTAATACTTGTCCTTTCTCTAATTTAGAAATGATTTGAACTTTTTGTTGTTCTAATTCAGCTTCAATTAATGCTTTGTGAGAAACAACAATGTTTTTAAATTCTTTGTTGATTTTAACCACTTTGAATTCCATGATTTTGTCAACATAAATATCGTAATCTCTAACAGGCTTAACATCAATTTGAGAACCTGGTAAGAATGCTTCGATACCAAATACATCAACGATAAGACCGCCTTTCGTTCTGCATTTAACATAACCTTTAACGATTTCTTGAGTTTCAAGTACTTCGTTAACTCTGTCCCAAGCTTTAAGAGCTCTAGCTCTGCTATGTGAAAGGATTAATTGCCCGTTTTTGTCTTCTTGGTTCACAACAAAAACTTCCACTTTATCACCTTCTTTTAAATCAGGGTTGTATCTGAATTCAGAAATAGAAATAACACCTTCTGATTTAAAACCGATGTTTACAACAACATCTCTGTTGGTTTTAGAAACAATAGTTCCTTCGATAACTTCCTCGTTACCAATGGTTTTTAAGGTTTCGTCATACAAAGCTTCTAATTCTTCTCTTTCTTTTTTAGAGTAGGTTTCTTCGTACTTACCAATTCTGTCCCAATCGAAATCTTCTAAAGGTTTAACTTCTTCTTTTTTCTTGGCTACAGGAGCGGCTTTTTTTACGGTTTCTTTTGCAGAAGTTTCTGCTTTTTCTTCAACTGCTTTTTCGGCTTTAGCTTCCGTTTTTTCTTTAGTTTCAGCAGTTTTTTTGGTGGTAGTTTTTTTAGCAACTACTTTTTTTTCTTCTTTGCCTTCTTCGGCAGACTTTTTTTTGTCAGTCATTTTATTTAATTTGTATCTCATTCAAAATCAGCACTAAATGAGAGCTTGTTATCAATATGCCATGTGCTGAATAATGGCACTCTTTGTTAAAAGGGGTGCAAAAGTAAGATTAATTACTTTGTTTACAAAATATTTAAGGAGCTATTTTAAGTGAGTGGGTTTGTTATTACTTATTGGGATTAATGCGTTCGCAATAAACAAAATAATGGCGTGGAGTAAACATTCTTAAAATAGGTCTTATTCCTAATTGGAAGCCAGAATTAATGTGTTTCTCCTCTTTAACTATTTTCCAATTAGCTTTGTTAAGTAACATTTCAAGTTGTTTTGGTTCAAACTCATGATAATGTCTGTCGTAAGGGTCATTTTCATTCCAATAGGCTCTAGCAAACCAAAGCGACAGTGGTACACTTAATACCAATTTGTTGGCAGCTATCGCATTTAAAAGAGGAAAGGGTGAAACTAAATGTTCTAAAATTTCAAAACCTACAACGGCATCAAATTGTTTGTCTTTTACAATCTCAAAGTCAAGGTCTAAATCCTGGTTAGAACCAGTGTTGGTAACCTTATAACCTTGTTCTATCATTAACTCTGATAAAGGGTTGTTGGGGCCAAGGTTTAAAATGTTAGCTGATTTTAAATCTAAATCAGACATGAAATTTAAAGTTGTTTTAAATCTTTTTTGATGAGCGTTGTTATAACTGCTCTCTCTTTTTATTTCTTTCATTTTCGTAAATTTTTTTCAAACTCTTAGAGGTTATTTCCCAGTTCATGTTGTTTTTAATAGTGGCTTCAGCATTTGTTGATAATGTTTTATAAAGTTCTTTATTTTTTGCTAAATCTATTACTTTATCTGCAAAATCTTTTTCATCACGATCTTTAAAGATTAAACCACAATGGTACTTGTTCACTAAGTTTTGTTGACTGATGCAATCGCTTACAATGATGGGTTTTCCTAAAGCCATGTATTGAAAAATTTTATTTGCATATGTAGTGTTATGATGTATGTTTTTGTGTATCGGACAAATACCAATATCTGCTGCCTTAATGTATGATTGAAAGAGTTCAAAACTTTGCCAACCGGCTAATTCCACGTATTGATGGTATTTTTTTTCATTGATAAAATCTGTGAGTAAATAATCTTCTTTGCTTTTGCCTACGATTAGAATTTTTATATTTGGGATTTCAGGGATTATATATTGCAAGGCTGAAATAACAGTTAACAACCCTCTGCGGCTTCCTGTTTCTCCTAAATATAGCAAGGTGAAATAATCGTTATATTTTTCACTAACATTTTTATCAATTTTGTAATCTGTATAAAAAGCTTCTCGAATAGTATTTGGTACGCTGTGAAATTTTTTGGGAGTTACAGGGATGTTTGCCACATAATAATCTCTTGCTTCATCGGTTACAGTAATCACATAATCTGCTTTTTTTATGTATTTAAACTCAAATTTTTTCCATGTGTTAGGAGAAATTAATAATTTGCCTAAAGGAGTATTTACATGGTAATAAAATTTCATTATCTCAGGCCTATTTTCATGCAAATCTAGAATAATAGGAAGTTTAAAAAATTTATTTAACCAAAAGACACTCCTGGCAATTTGCATGTCGTGTATGTGAAGTGCATCAATTTGATAGGTTTTAATGAATTTCTTTATGCTAAAAAATAAAACGATGTGGTAATAAGGGATGGTGTAGGCAAGAGCAGAAAGTGAATATAAATGTTTAGGAAGTTTAGCTCGATAAACATTTATTCCATTAATGATTTCAGTTTTTTTTAATTGTTGGGTGTAATCAATACAATATAAAAAAACGTTATGCTTTTCTTCTATTAAAGATACTGCTTCATTTTCAACCCGAGGATCAGGTGGAAAACGATTATCTAAAATCATACCTATATTCATAGTTGCTTTTATATTAAGTATAATATTGTTTTCTAGCAAATAAAAGTACTTTTTTTTTAAAATACTTCTTCAAACAACAATATTCATCATTTTTTTAATGTTTCTACGATAAACTAGATTTTTTTCTTGCCTTTTACATTATTTAGCTACTTTTGCCGACCGAAAAAATAATAACTAATCTATAAAAATATTTAATAATGGCAACAAACAGAACTTTTACAATGATTAAGCCCGATGCAGTTGAAAAAAACTACATAGGTGGAATTTTAAAAATGATTAATGACGCAGGTTTTAAAATTGTAGCGATGAAATACACGCAACTTTCTAAAGAACAA
>DATGOR010000275.1:0-14246 GCA_035305805.1 Vicingaceae bacterium
GGATGGGTAAATAATTCGGAAGGGAACACGTTGTTTATTCATCGTTTAGGAAAATGGGATTTGCCCAAAGGCAAGTTAGAAGAAAACGAAAGCCTTGAGCAAGGAGCTATTAGGGAAGTAGAGGAGGAGTGTGGTATCTCCAAGCTGGTAATAGAGAAACACTTGATGGATACTTACCACCTATATGAATTAGAAGGACAAATTGTTGTAAAACAATCAGTTTGGTTTTTGATGCATACAGATGATCATTCTGAATTAATCCCTCAAATAGAAGAAAATATTACTGCAGCTCGTTGGATGACTCCGGATGAAATTAAAGAGATAGTGCTGAATAATACCTACCCATCAATAAAAGAATTGGTGGAAAGGGGTTAGTTCCCTTGATAAGGTGTGTAATATGTTTCAGCGTTAGGGAGCCAATCTTTAATACGTTCTACTCGGGTGTCATAATTCGGGTGTGTACTTAAAAACTCCGGCACAGAAGAACCTCCACTGGCGGCATTCATTCTGTCCCAAAAAGGAATAGCTTCTTTTGGTTGATATCCTGCCATTGCCATAAATACCATTCCCAATTTATCAGCCTCACTTTCTTGATTTCTACCAAAAGCCATAATACCTAAACCTGTACCAATGCCATAGGCTGCTAAAAACATGGCTTGGGTTTCTGTTGGTTTTTCTTTCATATACACCGCTAAAGCAACACCGCCTGCCGCAGCCAAAATGCTTTGTGTCATTCGTTCGTTACCATGTCTGGCTACAGCATGAGCTATTTCATGCCCCATTACCACGGCTAAACCTTCATCGGTTTTGGCAACAGGTAATAAACCTTGGTAAACCACTACTTTTCCTCCGGGCATTGCCCATGCGTTTACCACATTTTGATTCACCAAATTAAATTCCCAACGGTAATCTTTTACTCTTTTACTTTGTCCATTTTCTTTTAAATAACGCTCCACAGCATTGGCAATTCTAACTCCCACACGTTTTACTTGCTTGGTAGCTTCCACATTATCGGGAACAGGAGGGTTTTCATTTAAAAATTGTTGGTATTGTGTTAAACTTAGTTTCATTAATTCACTTTCCGGAATTAAAGTAACTTGTTTTCTGCCTGTAATAGGTACTTTAGAACAAGCTATAATGGCTCCTATTAATGTGATTGCTAAGGCTATTTTATAGGTTTTTTGCATCGTTTTTTTCTTTAATAAAAAATCAATTGATTTCTACAGTAAGTCCGCCATCAGCTAGTAGTTCCGATAGCGGTTTTAGTTTTTCGTAACTGCCTTCTTTTACCGAACATTTTCCTTTGTAATGTACCAAGTAAGCACATTGCTCTGCTTGCAATACATCGTGGTCGCAAATTTTTACCAGCAGCTCAATCACATAATCAAAAGTATGAACATCATCGTTGAATAAAACTAAATGATGCTCTTTAGTGGCAATGGTTTCGTAATGTTGTTCGGTTAATGTTTCTGTGGACATAATTACTGTTCTTTTATAAGTTCTAAAGCTTCCTCTACCGGAATCACTTCATCGTTTTTAAAAGCTATTACCTGAGGTGATTTAACTCCTTCCTCTTTCATTTCTAATTGCAAATTTAAGGCAGATTTATAATCTAACAACGATCCAACGGTATAAATTGTTTTTCCACCATCTTCATAATTTTCGATATTTCTATCGGCAAGTTTTAAGAAAATAGCTGCATCTTCATTAGATATATCTTCGGAATATTCTCCAATTTTAACTTTAAAAACAATATTAAGTTCCTCTGCAATTTGTTGTAACTCCTCGTCTGTTCTTGGTGTTTTGGTAGTGGTATTGGTTTCGTTGGTTGTTGTATTTTCTGTATTGTTGCTAGTTTCATTTACCGATGTGTTATTATTAGTAGCACTTTCGTTGTCAGTTGTTGAAGTATTATTGTTAGGAGCAATGTTTTCCTCAGAAGAATTATTGGTTTCATCTTCAAAAGTATTTTCTGTTTCATCTTCAAAATTGTTGTTATTTTCGATGTCGGTTTGGTTAGATGAATTGTTGTTGGGAGTAATCTCAGACGAAGTATTAGTTGGAGTAGAAGTAGAGGTTTCTCCTAATAATTGGTTAGCTTCTGCAACGGTAATTTTTCTTCCATTATTGTAAGCAATGATAAAAGCATCGGCTATTCCGAAGCTTTTTGCTTTCTCTTTGCCGGCATTGGCATCAGCAAGGTTTTTGTAAACTCCTGATGTGTATCTAATTAATCCGTTAGCAGTTCTTTCGCTGTTTAGAGGGCTTAAATTATTTAGTTGGTCGGGAGTAATAGGTTTTGAATAAACTCCTACTTGAATGGTATAAAATACGCCTTCAATGTTTCTAACATCTTTAGAAATACCGTCTTTCACTTCTTCGGTGGTAATATTGGTGTTGGTAGTAGTTTCATTAATTGAGGTATTGTTATTGGTTGTATTTTGATTGTTGTTAGTGTTGTTAAACGAAATTTCATCTGTTGGTTGTGTGTCGCCCATCATAGCTCTGGCTTCGCTGATATTGATTCTTTTTCCGTTAAAGAAAGCTACCACAAACGCATCGGGATATCCTAAACCTCGAATTTCATTTTTAGCCATGTTGGCAACATTAAATGTTTTGAATAAACCTGCGGTATAGCGTGTAATTCCATTTCCGGCATCTTCTGCCATTAAAGGAGCAAACCCTTTGTAATGGTCTTGAGGAATAGGGTTTCTGAATGCACCAATTTGTACTTTAAAAACTAAACCTTCGGGTAGTTTAGGATTTTTAGGAATACGTTTGTTTTCATTGTAAACAGATTCGTTGGGAGAGGTAATGGTAAAAATGGAAGTAGTTAATTGCTCAGGAATTTCATCAATATTTTGGGTTTTACTTGTAGTTTGGTTGTTGGTAGCACTTTCATTATTGGTGGTTTCATTAATGGAATTATTGTTGTCAACGAAGTTGTTCTCATTATTCGAAGCATTGTTGTCGTTAGTGTTTGAAGTATTAGACGAGGTGTTATCCGTTAAATTGTTACTATTATCATTGTTATTATCATCATAGTTGTTGGTTGTATTGTCATCTACAAAATTATTTTCAGTAACATTTTCATTGTTATTTGTTTCGTTACTTTGGGTAGTATTTTCATTTATTGCTAACTCGTTTGTGGTATCTTCATTGGTGTCGGTCGATAATGGTTCATTATTTTTATTATTGTTAGCGGCTTCTTTTTTACGTTGATTTTCAGGAAGTTCATTAATAACTTGCTCTTGGTAATTGGCTAGCATAGCATCATCATCTTTGGTAGTTTTTTCAATAGCGGCAAAGGCTAATCCATTATTCTCATCTTGTGCAATAGCAATGTTGTTTGCGTTTTTGTTTTTTTCTAATGCTTCTTTTTCTTTTTCTAATGCTTTATTTCTAAGTTCTTTAGAAGTGTTCTCGTTTGCTGCAATCATGGCTTCCAATTGCTTCATTTGGTTAGCTAACTTGTTTTTATCTTCTTCAGAAGTAGCTGCTGCTTGCATGGCTTTTAGTGCATTGCCTAATTGTTTTTGGTCTTCTGCTTCTTCCGCAGCTTTATCGGCAGCAATGTATTCTACTTGGGCTTCTTTTACTAATCTTCTTGAATTTTCTTTTAAGGTTTGATATTCATTAAATTCGGGGGTAGATTTTATCACATTGATTTCATCTACGGTAAGTGAAGCAATTTGTTGTTCTTCTTCAATTGTTAACACTTCGGCAACCAACTCTTTACGTTGTTTGTTAAGCTCTTCTATTAATAGTTGTTCTTCTTTTTCAAGCTCTGCGGCTTCATCATATATTACTTCAGCTTCTTTGTTTTTCCTATCGGCTTCTTCTCTTTTTTGCTTGGCTTCTACTACCATCGCTTCTTTTTCTTTTCTATTTTTAGTTTCAGCGGCTTTTTTATCCAACTCATTGGCCTGTTGATTCAATGAAATAGCTTCTTTTTCTAACGCTAGTGCTTCTTTTTTCTTTTCGTTAGAAGGAAGTTCTATTTTTTTAGGTTCGTAAACTTCTACAGCGTTCGTATTATTGTTTGCTGCTAAATTAGCGTTGGTGTTATTGTTTACTGTAGGTGTTTCTTTGTTGTTATTGGTGTTAGTGTTGTTGGCAGATGATTCATTGTTGGTAGTACTACTGGTTTGGTTTGTAGCTAAAGTGGTGGAAGCGTCCGGTGCGATTTGTTCTAATAATCCAATAGCATTTTGTTGTTTTTTGATGGCTTCATTTTCTTTATTTTTAGCTTCAGTTAAAAGTGCTTGTTTGGTGTTGAAATTTGGTTCGGTAACGGCATTTTGTCTGGCCACAATAGCTTCGTTGAATAATTCTACTGCTTCATCGTTCATCATCTCTGCCATCACAAAATTGTTATCAGTATTTTTATTGGAGGCAGCCTTCATCAAAGCAGATATATTGTTTTGATTTTCTTTGTATTCAGAAGCATTAGCTCTTTCAAAAACATTGGCAATTTCAACTATTTTGTCATTTGCTTGGTTATTAAAGTTGGCAGCTTCTTGTTGGTACTCTTCTTTAGTGGCTTCATCATCGCTTTCGTTGGCAGCTATTTGTGCATTGGTGGCTTTTGTTTTCAATTCATTCAAATCTCCGGAAAGAGCAGACAAGGTTGGAATTAACTCATTGGCAGTAGTGCTTTGGTAATTAATTTCTTCATCTATTACAGCCTCGGTAGCAATGCGTGAAGTTGATGTAATGGTGTTATTATCAATGTTTTCGTTTGTGGTGTTGTTGGTATTATTGCTATTAGTAGTAGAAGATACATTTGTTTCGTTGATATTATTTTTTTCAGCCAATAATTCTGATTGAAGCATACTTAGCTGTTCTACTTGAATGGTTTTGTTTTCGTTAAGCACACTTATTTTTTGAGCAATAATTTGTTGTTCTTCTTCATCATCTGTAACTGCCAAACGTTGATTTTGATAGTCAATTTCCTCATCTATTGTTTCTATCCATTGCGTGGTAACGCTAATTTTGTTTTCAGCTTTCTCTATAGGGGTTGAATTTTCTTTATCTATGGTTGCCAACTGGTTTTGGTAAGAAGAACTGTAATCAGCAACGTTGCCATTTTCATCTATAACAATGTTGTTAAAATTGGATGTAGGGACAGTTTTGTTGGATGTTGAATTAGACGGTTCGTTAGAAGCATTGTCAGCAATAATAGCTGTTTCTTGGTATTCGGTATTGATTTGTGTTTCAATTTCATCGATATAAGCCAATTCTTCATCAGTGCTTGCCAATGCTTTGGCTTGTGTAATAAATAATGCGGCAAACTCTTCTTTGTCTTGCAATTCGATAGTTAATTCATCAATATCTTCCTGAATAGCAGCTTTTTCATTTTCATTAGCCTCTACCAAATCAATTTTCTTGAGGGTTATTTCTTGTTCGGTGGCATCTGCCCAACGGTCGTAAATGGCTGCTTTTTGTGCAAATAACTTAGCCGTTTGTTCATCTTCCGGAAGGCTTTCTAATTCAGCTAAAAACTCGGAATTGTAATCGATGATGTTACCGTCTTTATCAATAATAGATTGGTTGTATTTTTTTGAAGTGGTAGTATTTGTTGAGGTGTTATTATTGGTGGCTGAAGTAGTAGTATTGTTAATGTTATTATTATTTGAAGAAGTGGTTGTGTTATCATTGCTACTTTCTTGAGTTATCAAGCTATTTTGAAGTTCAATTTCTTCTTCTTTTTGAGTTTTTAAGGTAGTTAATTGGGCAATTATTTTTTCATAGTTCGCTTTATCATTTAATGTTGTTGCCGTAGATTTTTGCTTGTTTTTAATATCAATGTCTTCTTCAATAGCAGCTATCCACTTTTGGTTAATGGACACCATCGCTTCCGGATTATTTTTATTTTTTTCAGCTTCTTTTTTATAGTTGCTGTTGTAATCCACCAAATTTCCATTTTCATCTATGATTTCATAATCATCTTTAAGGGCTGCTAAATCAACTGTAGAAGTTGATGAAGATGAGGTGCTTGAAGAGGTGGAAGGGTAGTAACCTAAAACTCCTTCTTGTTCAAAAAATTGAATGTTGCTTTCGGTAGCCAGTATGGTTTGGTTGTTTGGCGTACTAAGTGGTTGCGATTGATTTTTTTCTGTTGCTATAATTTGAGCAATCAGATTTACATCATTTTTTGCTTTGTTAAGCTCTTCTTGAGCTATTAATTCTTTGTTTTGAGATTTTTCCAATTGGAAATTAATGTCATCTAAATCAATTTTATAGGTAGCTAATTGAGCTTCCAACGCTTCTTTGTCTTTTGTTTTTTTAGTAGTAGCAATTTTATCTTCCAAATCAGAAATGGATTTTTCTAGTTCCAATTTTCTGTTAGTGTAAGAGGTTACAATATCTCTCTGTTTTCTGTAATTCTCCTGAGCTTCTTTAAGTTTTTCTTGAGCCAATTTTTCTTCAACGCTTACAGCATCATTTTTAAAATAGGCAGCCTCTTCAATTTTTTCTACTGCAGCTAAAATTTCTTCTGCTTTGGCACGGTTGCCTTCATCAATGGCTTTGTTAATTTGTTGCTGATACTCGTTCAGTTTATTTTTATCAGATTTTCGTTCAACAGCTTCGTTTTGAGTTACTCTTCCCAGCTTCATAGCTAATGATGCTTCATTTACATCAATAGCAACGTCATCTTTGTTTTTTGTATCTTGGTTGTAATTATTTTTTGCTTCATTGGCTTTTTTTGCTGCGTAATCAAAATAGAAATTTTGTTGTAATTCAGAATCGTTGGTTTTATCTAAAAGTGAAGCAATTTTAGTATTCACTTTTGCTAGTATTTCCTCGTCCGATAAATCTCCGTATGCAGAATAATCATCCACTTTTGTTAATGTTGAATTGTTCGAAGAAACAGTACTCAGAGCTTCTTCTTCGGTAATATTTACATCTAATCTGGCTTGTTGTTTTAGTAAGTTTTCTACAATAATTGGGTTGGTGATGTCAAATTCATCTGTTTGATCAAATAAGTTTTTTACTACCAATTTTTCATTATCACCTGAGCCAACTAGCAAAAGCTCTTGTTTTAATAATTTGAATTCATTCATTTTAGGCAGCTCTATTATAGCAGAATGGATGGGAGCTTCGTTGGTAGTTTCTACAATAATTTTATATTTTTTTGCATCTGCCGGAAATGTAAGTAGGTATTCACCGCTTTTGTTGTCGGTAGCATAAACTCCGTATTTAGTGTTATCCATAGCGTCAACAATAGAAATGGTAGCATTTTTCATGTTGGGATTTTCTTCCGAAACAAACAGACCTTTAATAATAGGATTGTGTAAAGGTTGAGGTTCTACTTTTACTTTATAAACCGTCAGCTCTTTTTGTTTACTTGCTCTGGAAGAAGCAAAATAAGCCAGTTGGTTGTCAATATCGCTAATGTAAAGAATATCGTCATCAGGAGTATTAATGGGAAAATCTAAATTTACAGGTGTTGACCACGTTCCACTAGCATTATCATAGGTTGATTTAAAAATGTCGTAACCTCCCATACTGTTATGGCCTTTAGAAGAAAAGTACAAGGTTTTACCGTCAGGATGAAGAAAAGCATAGTCTTCGTCATAAGGTGTGTTTATAACATTACCAAGGCTGATGGGGTCGCTAAATTGATTGATACCAATTTTTTCAATTTTGTAAATGTCTTTATTATCTCCTTTATCTCCATAAGAGGAAAAAACTATAAAATTTAGATTAGGGTCGGAATATAGAATTGAATATTCGTTGAGTTTTTTGTCCATTTTTTGTTTAAACTCATCCGGCTTAACAATAACTTTTCCTTGCAAACCTCTTAAGTCATAACTTCTAAAAAACTCTGACTCTTTAATTTCCTTTTTGCTAATTACGCCTATTTTATTAATTTTTTTAAGTAATTGTTGCCCATTATTACACATTTCAATACGCCTGTCAATTTGGTATTTTTGGTGTTCTTTAGTGCCGGTTTTACCTTTGTATTTATTGTAATAAACAATGGCTGATTTAAACTCATAGTTATGATGGTAGGCCCTTGCTAGAAAGTAATATGCCAAGGGATCAACATTGGGTTTGGATGCTGCAAAAGTGAGGTAGTTAAGTGCCTTTTCTTTGTCGCGAGTAGCAAAAAGGTAGCAAGCACCGTATTTATAGTTGTAATTTAAATCTTTTGGGTAAGTACTTAATAATTGAGAAAACAAAGGCAAAGCTTCTATGTAGTTTTCCTCTTCAAAAAACTTATCAGCAGCTTTTTTTAGTTCTTCCTCGGAGTTATATTGGGCTAATGTAGTATTAATACTTACAATTCCCAGAAGAAAAACCAAACTTATTTTCAGTATAATTTTATAGTTCACTTGTTTCAATTAAATGTATGTAATTCTTTGTCAATCAATCATCTATTCATTTTCTTTAGGTGTTAAAAAAATTGTTATAAACCTTATTCCCTGCAAAAAATTACAATTGGGCAAATGTACAATTTTATTGTTTTGATGCAAAAAACACTTAGTATTCATAAACTTATTATTCAAAACTTCTTATAAAATCTCTTTTTTTCTTTTCGGAAGAATACATAAACTGATAAGGTTCTTGTCCTTTTTCTGCTTTTTGTTTACGTTTATCCGGTTTGGTTTCTTGAATGGCTGTATTAAAGTCATTGTCAGAAGATATTGCTTGAAGTATCCCTCTTGAGTAACTGAAAAAGAACCAATTGTTTTTGTCAATTTCTAAGTAAATATTTACAATATCACCACTACGTTTTTTAACTATTTCTATATGTCCGTTTACGTATTTGTTGATTTGATCTTTATCTAAGTTACTGATGCCAATCTTTCCGTAAGAACGATAAGCATTTTCTTGTTGATTCCATTTGAATTTAACTTCATTAAATACAATGGTTTTTCGCATGGTTTCGGGTACTTTTTTATAAGCACCATAAAGATTCAGCTGAGCAATTAATTTATCGCCTTCATCTTTTCCCAATAATTCTTTTATTCCTTTTTCAAAAGTTGGTCTATCAAGTTTTACAGGGTCTAACTCGGCAGCTTTGGAAAACTTATCGTTCATTATTTTTAAAGCATTTTCTTCAAAGAAGAAGTCCATCGACATTACCAAATCAAAAATAGCTTCATTGTCTAATTGATTGTGTAGCACTACACCTGCTGAAGAAATTTCAAACTGTCCGGTTTCAGCTCCTAAGTTTACAGCACCTTCTCCATAAACTTTACAAGTTTTAGTGCTTAAACTCAAGTAATTTCCACCAAATGACATTTCTTGTAATTTATCTTTGTTAGAAATACGGTATTCTTCGTTTTCTTTATCATAATAAATAAATCCTTTAGCCGGTAACACTTCTTGATGGCTTCTTTTTATTTTTTGGTTGAGGAAAGTAGAATAAATGCCAAGAGAGTCAGAGCTAAGCATTACCGATGCAAACAGCGGATTTCCCTCAATATCTTTAGTAGTACTGTCCACCGGAATATAAATCTCTGTTGGGTTTACAGGTGTTCTAAAAGTGAACCAGTTTTTGCTCAACAAATCACAATCATGAAGGATTCGAGCAGTACCATCAAAAGTAAGGTATTGGTTATTGGCATAGAGTTCTACTTTTCCAAAATAATCGTATTGAGGGCTAAGTTTAAAGCCATCTTCCTCTTTTATTTCTGCATTAGCAATGGTTTGTCCTGTAGTGTCAACACTTATTGATTGCAAATAAATCGTTTGTGATTTTTCTAATTCATCCAGGTAATCGATATAACCCGAACCTGCGTATTTTTTCTTTCCAAAAACATTTACAGTTGCATTGTAGATGTTATGATTTTGTGTAATGTAACTGGCGACAATACGAGCATTATTGAGCGTACGCATTTTAGCATTTTTGTCAATAATTAATTTAGAACTGTCAGGGTAAAGCATTGCATCAGCAATGTTCATAAACTTTACTCCTTCGGCATAAATCACTTTCGCTTTCAAATCGTATTTTGCTTTGGTAGAGAAAAAGCTTAATGAATCTTGGTCTTCATGCACAGAAATAAATTGAGCACCTTCTAAAGCAACGCCTGAAGCATCTTGAGCTTCTTGTTTTCCGGCAGAAAGTTCAATATCATCATTATCCATGTACCATTTAAACTCGTCCATAAAACAGATGTATTTCATGGGTTCGAAATTAATTACCGAGCCTTCACCATTGGATTTAAAAATACCGTTACGCTCTTTAAAGGAAACAAATGCATTTACATTTTTGGTAGAGAAAGCCAATGCATCACCACTATCTCCATAAACATCTTTTAGTCGGAAGTCAGCGGTATCTGAACTAAAATCTTGGTTTTTAAATTTAATCAAATTAGCTTCTAATTCAGCTTTTTCAAATTCAAATACTCCATTTCCTGAAAGTCCTTCGGGTCGAATAATGGTTTTTCCGTGCATTTTCGATTTCATGTCATACATGGCAATAGGTTTGTCTATTACCGTATGCGTCATGAATTCTTTTTCAGGATACCAAAAAACTTTTACATTTTCTCCCTGAGCCGGTGGAAATTCGATACCGTCTTTTACTTCTTTTACTACAAAATTTTGAGCAATAGCTTTGGTGGAGTCGGGGAAGAAAATAAAATTATCAGAATAAGTGGTTGAAGTAATATATTCTAACTCACCATTCCCTCTAAGTCCTTTGTGGCTTAGGTTGATGTCGTTTTTAAATGTTCCTTTACCCGCATACATTGGCATGCCATCCGGGGGTGTTTTTTTAACAAAACCTAAAGAGTGATCGGGTTGTAGTCGTAATGTTTCTTTGATATCGGGAAAAATCCCTGCAGAAACCAATGTTCCGTCAAATCGAAGTGCGTCATTGTCAAAATCGGCCAAACTATCTATGGTAAATGGTTTAACTTGGAAATAAAAATTGTCTTTTTCATAAGCCCCGCCTTGAATTTCTTTTCGGTTATAATACACATACGATTCTTTAAAGCTGTTGAAAATTGGGTATTCATGAAAAGGTTTTACTCCTGATTTATTGGTGGGCTTGTCAATTAATAAGTCTCCATTTATTTGTTGAATTACTGTTTTTACAGGGCGAATTATAGGTTCTCCAAATTCATCAGTTTCACCTGTTTCAGCATAAATTCTTAGTGAATCAACGTTGGGCATATCAATTTTAAAATCATCGTATTTAAAAAAGAAATCGTGCCCCATAAAATCAAAACGACCAGCTTGAACTACACCACTAAATTTGAAATCTCTATTTTTCTTTAGGGTAATTTCACGGTTTTTTGGATAGATGATTACTTGCTGTGAATCACTAAGCGTGATACTTTTTACACCTCGCATTTCAACATCAAAATTTAATAAGCTTAATGTAGCGTTATTGGGATTTTTGGTGTTGGAATAAAAACCGATAACATCGTAATCTACATTTCCACCACTAGCACTAACCCATTTAAAAAGTTTGTCTTTGATAATAAATGTTTTCTTTTCATAGTCGTATAAAATAAACCCTTTGTAAGACAAATCTAGTAGAAATACATCCAGCTGCTCTCTGGAATAACGCATGTGGTCTGCCAACTGTTCAAAGGTAACGAAATTAGTGTCTAATTTATGAGCAAGTACCCTAAGTTGATATAGTGGATGTTGGGTGGCCATTCCTAAAAAACTCATGTAAGCATCCATTCTAAAAAAATCAGTTGAAATAAAAAAAGCATCGGTTTTGGTTCCTCCAACCAAGTTTCTAAATTGTACTTTTGGTGAATCCACTTCCCATGTTAGGTATTCAAAATCCATATCTACTTGATGATAACTGTTGTAGTAAGGAGTTTTCTTTATACCTTTATTGTCTCGGATGAGGTTCAATTGTCTTTTGTCAAAGAAAAACTTAAATATTAAACCGGGATGATGAATGGAATCTTCTTTTAAGTACATGGTAAAAGAAGCATTTTCCGATACAATTCTATCCGGTTGGATAATAAATGCTTGAGAAGACATTTTAACAAATGGTAGTTTTTTTCTATAAAAAACAACATGAGCTTCATTTTCGGCAGTACCTCTACCTATTACTTCTCTACCATGAAGGGCAAATCCGCCAATATAATCTACATTTTCAACAATTTGCTTGATTTGTAAACGAGCATTGGATGATTGAAATCTTGGATAAGAAGCTTTTTCTTCGGTAATATTTGCCATTACTCTTTCACTAATGTTTCCCTGAAGTGGTTCATCAAAGTAATATAAATCGTAGAATGTAACGTTTTCAATTTCGTATTTAGGAGATTTTAAATGGATGTTGTATTTGTCATTAATAGTGGCATATACAGAATCTGCAGGGAAACCGGCTCTTTCCCAGTTTATTTTGCCGCCTTCTCCGTACCAAATTTCTTCGGTAGGGTAGTATTTTCCTTTGGTGTTGAAAATGATGGAGCTATCGCCTTTGGAGTAACAAGTTAAATTTAAGGCTTTAAATTCTATGTAGGGTAAACTATCAAAACCAAATTGGTAATTGCTGTTGTTGGCAATCCAATCGTTAGCAGGAGAGCTGTAAAGGGCATTTTTTTCAAATAAATCATTGCAAGCCTGAAGGTAATCTACAAACTGTTTTCTAGCAGAAGAAGCAGATTTAGAGGCGGCTTCTCCATTAATAAGTTTTTCCAAAATTTGTTGCCAACTAAAAAAAGTACTTTCGGTTTGGTATTTACTGTTTACAAAATAGGAAATGGTTTTAATGTAATTACTAAAATCTGGGAAAGCTTTTTTCTTTTTTTTGAGCATAAGATTGGCAATTCTGTAAACATCTTCTCTCTGTGCATCGGTAAATTTGCCCCCATACCATTCCCATGAAAATTCGTCCATTACTAATCTTCCGTCTTCATCTCTTGAGGCTCGTAAAAAAGATTCCATTTCTTCAAAAAACATGGTAGAGTCGGAAGAAAAGTGGGTGATTTTACTACTTTGAGCAAAGGAATTAGAAACAATAGTAATAAGAATAATTAGTGTAAAAAGTAGTTTGTTCATACGTTTAGTTTTTTATTAATTCCAACATAGCCCATTCGTTTTTAGTAGCTTCAAAGTGTAGTTTTAATCCGAGCTGTTGTGCTTGTTCCATCAAAATGTTTTTATCGACCATAAAAAAGCCACTAAGTAATAATAGCCCTTTATCGTTTAAAGCATCGGCATAAATATGCATGTCTCGTAACAAGATGTTTCGGTTAATATTGGCTATAATAACGTCAAATTTATTGTTTTTAATATCATGAGCATCTCCTAAAACTACTTCAATATCAACATGGTTGCGTTGACAATTTTCTATGCAATTAGTGTATGCCCACTCATCATTGTCTATTGCTAAAATATTGCCACATTTT
This sequence comes from Vicingaceae bacterium, assembly GCA_035305805.1. Lineage (GTDB taxonomy): Bacteria > Bacteroidota > Bacteroidia > Flavobacteriales_E > Vicingaceae > BRH-c54. The sequence goes on from DATGOR010000275.1 coordinate 13,335, forward strand.
TTTTTCTTTGCTAAAATTGCTAAAATTCCTGTGCCACAACCCATATCCAAAATCGATTTGTTTTCTAGCGATAAGTCTAATAATCTTTTAGCAATTAGGTAAGTAGTTTCGTGATGCCCGGTGCCAAATGACATCTTGGGTTCTATAATAATGTCTAACACATTTTTTGGTGGAGCTTGGTGAAAAGGAGCACGAATTAATAACCTGCTTTCTACCTCAATAGGTTCAAAGCTTTCTTCCCACTGTTGATTCCAGTTTTGTTGTTCAATACTATTTATTTGGTAGCTTATTGTAAATTCTTTATCAGCTAACAGAGGAATGGCTTCAAATTCTTTTTTCTTAAATTCACTTTCCGGAATATAAGCTTCAAAACCTGTTTCAGTATCAACAAAACTTTCAAAGCCTAATTCTGCCAGTTCGGCAATTAAAATTTCTCTGCCAACAATTAGTGGCTCAACAACAACAATAACTTGTGTGTAATTCATAAATCTACCTTTTTCTTTTAGTTACTGTTGCAAACTTACACAAAGAGATGATAAACTAACTTAAATCCATTTATTCTCTCGCATCTTTTTAAGTGTTGGTAGTCTATATCAATATGCCAATTTGCGAAAAGTAGTAGTATTTCTACTCAGATTTTCAAAAGTTAACTAATTGTAAACTAAAGATTAATTTCTTCTTTATCTTGTTTAATCGTAATTTCGTCTAAAATCATTTTTAAAATCAACATCAAATCCTATATTTGTTGCTCAAAAAAAAAGACACAATCTAAAAAAAAAGAATCAACAATTATGAAATTTAACACTATCCTATCTACAGTATTAATTTCTTCTTCAACACTATTATTTTTTTCGTGTGGAGGCAATGAAAATGCAGGAGCTACAGCAGAAAAAAACCTTAATCCGATAGTAA
>DATGOR010000276.1:0-2247 GCA_035305805.1 Vicingaceae bacterium
AACAAACATAAAATATGCACAAAACTGCTGAGGCTTTAATGAAATATTCCATGGGTTTTATTTTTTATGGTTTGGGTTTTTCTCAATTAAAGCAATAATTTCCTTAAGTTCATCCACACTTATTTTTTCTTCTTTCGCAAAAAAGGATACCACATTTTTATAAGAACTGTTAAAGTAATTTTCAATGGCAGTACTCATAAAACGTTTTTTGTATGCCTCCTTACTGATTAAGGGGTAATATTGATGTGTCTTTCCATACGCTTTGTATGCCACATACCCTTTTTCTTCCAAGTTTCTTATAATGGTGGAAAGTGTGTTGTAATGAGGCTTGTCTTCTACTATTTCTGCAAGAACATCTTTTACAAAAGCTTTTTCCAGCTTCCATAAGATGTGCATGATTTCTTCTTCTTTGTTTGTGAGTTTCTGCATGATTATTTTTTAAGGTCTTTTAATGCGTTTTTTGCTGATTCTAAATTTGGTCTTATTGTTAATGCTTTTTCATAAGCTTTAATAGCTTCCTCTTTCTTACCTGACTCTGCAAGTGCTTCGCCATAACTGTCCCAACAATTAGCTATGTCAGGAAATAGTTGTGTATTCAACTTAAATAATTTAATCGCTTTGTCAACATCATTGGCTTCATATAAATAGGCGTAGCCTAAAGCATTTATAATAATATCTTTTGGGTCTTTAGGATGGAAGTTTATAGTGAGCTCTTCAAAATTTGCTTTTATAAATTCAGCACCATTTTTATTGAAAGCCTCTCTAACATTTTGTATGGCTGGTGCTTGAGGTTTATTTGGTGTTTCTCCTCTTGTTAAAGCTAAAATATCCAATGCTATATGTTCTGCTACTGGTTCATCCATATTGGCAAATACAATAATTGTGAAGTCGTTGCTTACAACTTGATAAAGCGCTGTATTAAAACCTTCAAAACCACCAGCTGATCCTGTTGCTTTACCATCAGGTAACTCTTTTAAATAGTTGAAAAAAGAATCGTTAGATTTTGCTTCTTCACTCAAAAGCAAATCATCATAATAGTAAGATCTGTAAAATGTCATGATGTCTTCAGTGGTTGATAAAAACCCACCATCAGGATTTGGAATATCTTGCAAAGGAGCAGATTCATCCAATTCGCCAAGTGGTGTGTAATAATAACCATGAGCAATCCTATTTTCTAAACCACTAAAGTCATTTAAATAGGTGTTTTTTAAATTTAGAGGTTTAACGATGCGTTCGTTTACATTATCAAAATAGGATTTGCCAGATACTTTTTCAATGACAGCACCTAATATAACATAGCCTAAGTTTGAGTAATCTTGTTCTGTTCCAGGTTCAAAATTTAAGTCGTATGATTTAGCGCGTTCAACAATAGCATTAAGTTTTCGCTCATTTAGTGGTAAATCAAAATAATTGCGAGTGTGATAATCTGCAAAGCCTGATTCATGGTTGAGTAAATGATTAATAGTAATCTTATTGGCATTTGGATCTTTAAATCCAGGAATATATTGAGTGAGCTTGTCATCTAAATTAAGCTTGCCTTCTGCAACCAATTGTTTTACTACAATAGAGGTGAAGGTTTTATTCATGGAGCCAATATCAAATAGCGTATTAATAGTGTTTGGTGCTTTAGTTTCCCTGTTTGCTAAACCATAGGCTTTATGAAATTGTATGTTTCCTTTTTCAGCAACTAATATGATGCCTGAAAAAATTCCTAAGTCTATATAGTCTTGAACAACAGCTTCTATGTTTTTTGATAGTTCTGCGGAGTCTTCCTTATTTGCTAATTCCTGTTTGTTTTCTTTGTTTTTGCAACCTATTAACATTAAAGATAAAAGAAGTATAACTGTATATGATTTCATAATAAGATATGATTTTTGATTGATATTTCAAACTTATAACTATTTTTATAGTTATACAACTATTGATATAGTTATTTAACGAAATTTTTAGTTTTCATTAACTTTTCGTAGGAAATGTTATCTTCGCGAAAAATTTAGTTTATGAGTTTAGTTTGGATAGTGCTTGGGTTGGTTTTATTGGTTGTTGGAGGAGAGTTTTTAGTACGGTCTTCTGTGTCGCTCTCATTTAAATTCAACATCTCAAAGTTGGTTATAGGTATGACGGTTGTATCCTTTGCAACCTCTGCGCCAGAACTGTTGGTAAGCCTACAGGCGGCTTTGGATGGTTCTCCAGATATTGCTTTAGGAAATGTTATAGGGTCCAATATTGCTAATATTGGTTTGGTTT
>DATGOR010000277.1:0-2243 GCA_035305805.1 Vicingaceae bacterium
TCTTATATTTTTAAAATTTATACTATTTATCTGAGTTTTTATGCAACCTGATTTAGAAAAAGAGAAGCAAGCCATTGAAGCAGCCTTTGAAGAGCTGATGAAATCGGCTGTGCATGCAAAAAAAGATGCGGCTACCAAAAAACGTATCCGTAAAGCATTTGATGTAGCTCATGAAGCCCACAAAGATGTTCGCAGAAAATCAGGAGAACCCTATATTTTTCACCCTATAGCTGTTGCCCGAATTTGTGCTGAAGAAATCGGTTTAGGGGCAACCTCCATTATTTGTGCGTTGTTGCACGACACCGTTGAAGATACCGAACTTACCATTGAAGATGTTAAAAATCTTTTTGGAGAAAAAGAAGCTAGAATTATTGAGGGATTAACTAAAATTTCAGGAGTAGTAGAAGCTAATATCTCCTTACAAGCTGAGAATTTTAAAAAAATATTGCTTACCCTTGCGGATGATGTAAGGGTAATTTTAATAAAACTTGCCGATAGGTTACACAACATGCGAACCATTGGTTCCATGCGTAGAGATAAGCAATTAAAAATTGCCTCCGAAACATTGTACTTATATGCTCCTTTGGCTCACCGACTTGGATTACATGCCATAAAATCTGAACTGGAAGATTTATCGCTTAAATGCCAAGAACCTGAAATGTTTGAAGAAATTCAAAGTAAACTTAAGAAAACACAGGAGGTTCGAACACGTTTTATCAACCATTTTGCTGCACCAATAAAAAAAGCTTTAGAAAACAAAGGCTTTAATTTTGAGATGAAAGGTCGTCCAAAATCCATTTATTCTATTTGGAATAAAATGAACAAAAAAGGGATTCCTTTTGAGGAAGTTTACGATCTTTTTGCTGTTAGAATTATTATAGACTCTAAACCGGAAAATGAAAAATCGGACTGTTGGCAAGTTTATTCTATTGTTACTGACTATTACCAACCAAACATCGAACGATTAAGAGATTGGATTTCTGCTCCAAAAGCGAATGGTTATGAGTCTTTACACACAACAGTAATGAGTCCAACAGGCAAGTGGGTAGAAGTGCAAATACGTACCAAGCGAATGGACGAAATTGCTGAAAAGGGTTTTGCCGCTCACTGGAAATACAAAGAAGGCAGTGAAGAAAGCCAATTTGATAAATGGATAAATCAAATTAGAGAGCTAATTGAAAACAACGATGCCAATGCACTTGATTTGGTAGATGATTTTAAACTTGATTTATTTTCTGATGAAATTTACGTATTTACTCCCGAAGGTGAAATGAAAAACTTGCCTTACGGTGCTAGTGCCTTAGATTTTGCTTTTTCCGTTCATACAGAAGTTGGAGCACAATGTATTGGAGCTAAAGTAAACAACAAACTAGTTCCTTTAAGTACTCCGCTAAAAAGTGGTGATCAAATTGAAATTCTTACTTCAAAAAATCAAAAACCCAAAGAAGACTGGCTCAATTTTGTTAAAACCCACAAAGCTAAATCAAAGATTAAGTCTTCCCTCAAAGAAGAGAAAAAAGAGTTGGCTCTAATTGGTAAGGCTATCTTAGATAAAGAGTTTAAACGGCTAGATGTGAAACGTGAAAACATAAGTTTAAATGAAGTAAAAAAATATTTCAAAGAAACTTCAGACATCGATTTTTATTATGGAATTGCCAAAAACACCATTGACCTTAAGCATTTAAAAGATTTCGAGGTTAAAAATGGGGTACTACGTCAAAAAAGAACCTTACCTACACGTTTAAAAACCTATTTTGAACGTTCTAAAAAACCACAAAAATCGGAGCGTAAAGAAGAGATTTTAGTACTGGGCGACAACATGGAGAAAATTGACTACAGTTTGGCTAATTGTTGCAATCCAATACCGGGCGATGAAGTGTTTGGTTTTATTACGGTTGCCGAAGGAATTAAAATACACAAAACTTCTTGTCCTAATGCTGTTCAGTTACTTTCTAACTATGCTTATAGGGTAATAAAAGCCCGTTGGATTGAGAAAGAAAAAGTAGATTTCCTTACAGGGTTGAAAATTATTGGAATTGACAACGTTGGCATTGTAAACAACATTACTAGAGTTATTTCCAACGAATTAAATGTAAACATGCGTTCCATTAAATTTGAAAGTTACGATGGTATTTTTGAAGGAACTGTTATGGTTTTTGTCCAAAATACCATACACCTCAACAACCTTATTACTAACCTTAAAAAAGTGGAAGGAGTAAAAAAAGTAGAACGAATAGACAATT
>DATGOR010000278.1:0-2238 GCA_035305805.1 Vicingaceae bacterium
ACGTTCGGGCGTTAAGTAAACATCAAGTCTTATGTCGTGAAAAACCATATCATCAACATCAATTCTTGCCGTATAAAAATGCGCTATGGTATCGTTTTCAACACTTGCTATCCAACCGTTATATGATTTTTCGCCAAAAGACAGTTTTTCACCGTTATATTCCATTTCAATAGAACCACGGCTTTGTTTTGATATAACAACTTCATCATCCGAAGAACAACTTGTTAATGCTGTTGCTATAAAAAGAAAGCTTACTATTTTTTTCATTGTATAAGTTTTTTTAAATTACACTATTTGTTAGCAAAAGTACTATATATTATTTAAACCCTTTCAGAGTTGCAACTCTGAAAGGGTTTAAACTCATTATTGCTGTACGCGTTTAGGCGTCAAACTAAAATCAATAGTTCCTGTTGAATAACTATTTAAAGAATAGAGGTTGATATTAAAAGGATGAATCGGGCTTTTCGCTACAACAACCGGCTCTCCAAAATCAATAATAGAAGAACCTAAATCATCTGATGAAAGGGTTGTTTCTACTTGGTGTGTCTGGCTATTATTCTTTTCTGAAGTAATACCAAATTTCAACCCTAATTTTGCTATTTTAAGTATCCCATCTACACCAATATCTAATCCAAAATTTGTAGCTGTTTTTGAGGAATGCGATACGGACATTGTTACTTTTTGTTCTGGGTCTTTTTCAGATACCATTACTTTTACCGATGTACTAAAATTTTCCAAATTCCAACTAAAAGCTTCCAAGTCTGCATAATATTTTTTAGCCTTAACCGAGCGTATTTTGTAATGATTCTTAGTCCAAAACCAAGTTCCTGTAGTGTAATGGTCGTACTCCAACGTAAACAAATCAGTTGGTTTTATAGGAAGATTCTTAGGAATAGTTTGTAACCCAGCATTGCTTCCGTCACCAGCATTTAAAAGGAAGTTAAAAACCATTTCGTAGCTACCGTCTGTCCAATCGTTCCAGTTTCCGTCTTCTTTTACAGGATTATATCGCGGGTCGGTTTGGTCTGCAAAAGCACTATAAGCTCCTTCTGCACTACCATTATATTCCTTAGGAGCAATAAAACCTAAGTATTCTTTATATTGATAATTGAACGGACCATTTTGCTTTGACGGATTAATGTCATAATAAATATGGTCGCGCTGCCACGTACCATCAACATTATTTTTTGTAAGCTCATAAGCCTCTGCTAACTTACTATCTATATTACTGGGTACTGGTAAATATTTTATAGGAAACTTTATACCATCAAACGCTACATCTACATAACGATAAGATATTCCGGTAAACATAGAGGTATGAAACTCTCTGGCTTCGGATGTTCCAAAATCACTTTCTAAATTAGAAATTACTCTTTCGTTTACTTTTGTAACTAAAATTGGAGAACCGGGGATAATATCCGAAGGTATTACACCTGTTTCAATTTGCCCTGTTTCTGACCAATTGATAACAGGGTTATTATTAGACAAAGTTGTTCTGATAGCTACCATAGGTAATTGTGTATTTGTTTCCCATCTTTCTGCAGAAAAACTATTTTCAGGAAGTTCAGGAACTAACACCGTTAAAGTTGGTACAATATTTAAGATTTGTTCTATTGTTGTACCTTGCAAATGTTGATTTAATTTTGATGCTACGGTTCCTTCACTTAACCGTAATTCTGCTAATTGTGATATTAAAACTTCTGTATCGTTGTTAAATTTTTTTAAAGCCTCTGTTTTAATTAAATTTCTAAGCTCCATACTTTCAGCCATAGATTTTACAAGAGCTTCTGAAAAATCTTTTAACGCGATCTCTCTTTGTTCTCTAAAAAAACTTTCAAAATCACTTACTTCTCCTTCTCCTTTAGCGGCATATTGTTTTTCAGTACTATTTTCTTGTTCTAAAACATCATCATTATTACAAGAATACAATCCTGTAGTTAAAATGGCTACTCCTAAAATACTTAATAGAGTTACTTTCGTTTTTTTCATTTTAAAATTGTTTTTGCCTACAGTTTTTTAAACTGCGGTTAAAAATTGTGTTTAAATTTTTTTGCTAACAGCCATTGCTTTTAGCATTTTGTTTCTTGTTTTGGCAGGTACAACCTTGTTGCGTATCTGCCGGTAAGGTGATACTATGTTTTCTTTTTGTTCCTATCTGTTTAAGGTTTTAAATTTTTAATTCGGTTCTCGACAAGCTCGAACTGACGGATTTTCGACTTTATTGGTTCTCGATACAAA
>DATGOR010000279.1:0-2859 GCA_035305805.1 Vicingaceae bacterium
CGAAATATCTGCCAATTCTGTAGTAACATCTGTACAAAAATCACAAGCGTTAGATTTAAAGAGACCAGACCCCCACATATCTCCCACTGATTTCATTTTAATTTGATAAAATTTGTCTTTTTCATCGAATGCTCCAAAAGAATAATCGGAAGCAGTAGAGCTTTCATCTTTAATCCTGTATTCTTGCTTTTTATATTCACCTAAAACACCCGCTCTTTGCGATAAATAATCTGTAAAAAAGCGACTTTTTAAACCTCCACAGATAATTCCTACTATGAATGGAATTTTTTCTTTGTATTGCGGATAATAGTGTTGCTTTAGCCTTATCGCTTTCACAAAACACGCAACTCCCGAAACTCCTACAGTACCATCTTTAGTATCAATTTCTTTAAACAAATTCTCTAAAGTAACTGGTATGTATCTTGTTTTGGAGATTTGTTTGATTTGCTCCACATTATTAAACCATTGGTATTCGTAGGTTCCGCTTATTTCTTTGACAATAAAAAGGTGGTCTACTATTCTTTGAGTTAATAATTGCTCAAAAATATAAGTAGAGATTCCTCCGGATGAAGAGGTTTTGCGATGTTGCTTGGCATATCCAACATATGTGTTTTCAAAACGTCCAATTTGCCTGTCAATATGCGTACTCTCTATAAAAAATTCTTCAGCAAGAACATCCTCATCTTGAGCATCATTATCAGGAGAAGGATTAAACGGGCACAGTTTGATAGCTTTTTCAGAAAACGAATGCTGAATATCAGGCACCAAAAAACCATTTTCATCCCATACCATTTTTGATGAAGAAGATTCGGAAATGCATAAACCGCAACCAGTACAAAGCTCGTTTTTTACTATGTCTGTTATAGTGTAGTTCATTATTTTATCAATTTTTCACGAATAAGTGAGTTAATAAATTTTCGTTCGTTTTTATTTATACCTATCAATAGTATACCACCAAATGTTATTAAAAATACTATACCAGACTGTATTACAAACGAGTTGAAATTTACTGCTATTGGTATTGCTTTTCTTAAAAAATAAATAGAAGCTGAACACAGAAGAGCAATTAATACTGTTTTAAAAATAACATTTTTATAAAAAGCAACTACACTTATATTAGTAACTTTCTGCAAATAATACAACCTGAATTGTAAAGAGATTAAAGAAATAATAATACTAACAATGAATACAGCACTCGGAGCCTCTGTTATTCTTAATATAAGATAGCTCAATGGAAGATTTAAGAACAATAATCCACCAACAACAGCTTGGTATTGTTTGATTTTCCCTGTAGCTTGTATACCAGTCATTAATGAGCCAGAAATACAATCAATCAAAATATTGATTAGGCACAATTGGACAAAAACAACCGTAAATGGAGGCAACACTTTCAACCAAAGTTCTAAAATATACTGTGTATTAAACAATATAGGAACAGTAACTAAAGACATTAGAAAAAATGAAAATTTAGCACTTTGGAAAATCAGCTTTTGAGTTTGCTCTACTTGGTTTTGCGAATACGTTTTGATAATTTGTGGATTTACTGCCATTTGAAAATTACTAACAAACATACCAACGGTTCCCTGTACGGTCATTGTAATTCCATAAGTAGCATTAACAAGCGTTCCGAAAAAAACGTTTAAAACCAAATTTACTCCTTGTCCTTTGGCTACAGAAGCTAAATTCCCGAATAAATTCCACCCAGAATAACTAATCAGTTCTTTATAATAAGCTTTATCTTTATAAAGTCTGAAATTACTTTCTTTAAAATTTTTGCGACAATAAACTTGATAGAAAATTGCCATTAGAACTGTGATGACAGCGACTAAAATTGCATATAAAATAAGTTTATCAAATGCTATTATAATAAGTAAATAAACTATTCCTAACTTAAGTATAGCTTCTAATATACTCAACAAAGCAAAAACATTCATTCTTTCCCTTGCTACTATTAGCGCATTAAATGGTGACTGTATTACTGAAATAAGAGCCGTAATTACGGAAAAGTGATAAACCCAATTAGCAGCATCTAAACGCTCAGGAATTAAGTTTAATTTATTATTTAAATACCACAACCCTACAGTTTCTGTAAAAATAAAAATAAAAAAAGCGATAGCGATATGTATTAAAAAAGCACTATTAAACGTCTTCCTTAATTTCTCATCATCTCCTTTACCAATATCAAAAGATAAATACCGCTGAGTTGCCGATGACATTGCACTTTTAAAGAAACTAAATAAAACAACAATTCCCCCAACTACGCTATAAACACCAAAATCTTCTACTCCTAATGTATTCAAAACTACTCGCGAGGTATATAACCCAACGCCCATCACCAGAATCATCCGGAAATACAGGAACAAAGTGTTTTTAGCTATGGTTTTGTTAGATGACATAAGTATTACTAAGGATTATTGATATAATTGTTATTTTGATAGTTCTTTTTCTACCACTCCTTTTCTCAACCCGCTGCTTGAAAAGCGGTGGTCGCGGGTATTAAAATACAAGGCAATACCTTTTTCTTCGCAATAGGTTCTACCGGTAAAATTTTTGTCTTGATACTCATCACCTAAAATACGAACATCAATTTTAAAAGAACGCAAAATATCTTCCAAATCTTGCTCGGTGGCGTAAGGTACAATTTCATCTACATAGGTACAGGCTTTTAGCTGTATGTAGCGTTCTACTACGGTTTGTACCGGTTTGTTTTTTTCGGGACGATCTAATGTGGGGTCGGTTTGCAAACCACAAATGAGGTAGTTGCATTGCCGTTTGGCTTCTTCCAACATTTTAATATGCCCAGCATGTAGTAAATCGAATGCGCTGAATGTTATTCCTATTTTCATAATGTTTCAGTTT
>DATGOR010000280.1:0-10481 GCA_035305805.1 Vicingaceae bacterium
AAAAAAAAGCAGCCTTGAGAACTCTCAAGGCTGCTTTTTGAAGTATAAATAATGTAATTATTTCTTTACTTTATCTACCACTGCTTTAAAAGCTTCAGGATGATTCATTGCTAAATCAGCCAATACTTTTCTGTTCAGTTGGATGTTTTGTTTAGAAAGCTCTCCCATAAATTTAGAGTAAGACATTCCGTGTTCTCTAACTCCTGCATTAATTCTTTGAATCCATAATGCTCTAAAGTTTCTTTTCTTTTGTTTTCTACCAATATAGGCATAAACTCCTGCTTTTTCAACAGCATTTTTTGCTACTGTCCAAACATTTTTTCTTCTACCAAAGTAACCTTTGGCAAGTTTCATTACTTTTTTTCTTCTAGCTCTTGAGGCTACTGAATTTGTTGATCTTGGCATTTTTTTTTACGTTTTTTGAATGTTAGTGTTGTATCAAGTACAATCTTTCAACTAGTCATTCTGGTTTTGTTTACTTAAATTTTTTAATTTACGTTAACCGATTTTTTAGTTAAAGTCAGCTAAAATTGAGCATCAGATGCACAATTGTAATTTAATGTTCTTCTCATCAGCTTTGTCCACTGTTGTGAATTTAGTTAAATTACGCTTTTGTTTAGTCGTTTTCTTGGTTAAGATGTGACTTTTAAAAGCATGCTTTCTTTTAATTTTTCCGGTTCCTGTCAATCGGAATCTTTTTTTCGCACTGGAACCAGTTTTCATTTTTGGCATAATTCTAAAATTTATGTTGGTTATTAATTTACTTATTCTTTTTAGGAGCTAAGAACATTAACATTCTTTTTCCTTCCATTTTTGGCATGGACTCAACGGTTGCTATATCTTCTAACTCTTGAGCCAATTTAAGCAGTAAAATTTCGCCTCGTTCTTTAAAAATAATGGTTCTACCTTTAAAGAATACATAAGCTTTTACTTTTGCACCTTCTTCAATAAATTTACGAGCATGGTTTAACTTAAAATTAAAATCATGGTCGTCTGTATTAGGACCAAAACGTATTTCCTTTAATACAATTTTAGAAGCTTTAGCTTTAATTTCTTTTTGCTTCTTTTTTTGATCGTACAAAAACTTTTTATAATCAATAATTTTACATACCGGAGGATTAGCGTTGGGAGAAATTTCTACCAAATCTAACTCTCTTTCTTCCGCCATCTGAAGTGCTTTTGCAATGGGATAAACCTCAGGTTCTACATCATCTGCAATTACACGAACCTCTCGGGCTGTAATTCTTTCATTAATTTTATGAAGCTCTTCCGGTTTACGGAAGTTTCTTCTGTTGTTAAAGTTTCTGTTGTTATTAGCTACTGCCAAAAGTTGTTTACGTTTTAGTTAAAATTTTTATTAATTTCTGTGTTGATAAGTTCAACAAAAGCCTCTAAAGTAAAACTTCCTAAATCTCCTTCTCCGTGTTTTCTGATAGATAATTGATTGGTTTCAATTTCTTTTTCACCAAGAAGTATCATGAATGGAGTCTTTTTTACCTCAGCATCTCTTATTTTTCTACCAACTTTTTCGTTCCTGTCGTCAACGAAGCTGCGAATATCGTAATTATTTAGCAATTCTGAAATATTTTTCGCATTTTCATTGTATTTTTCACTGATTGATAATATTGCAACTTGCTCGGGAGTTAACCAAAGAGGGAAATTTCCGCCACAATGCTCAATCAATACAGAGATAAATCTTTCCATTGAACCAAACGGTGCACGGTGTATCATTACCGGACGGTGTAACTCATTATCACTTCCTTTGTATTCTAAATTAAATCTTTCAGGAAGGTTGTAATCTACCTGAATGGTTCCTAGTTGCCAGCTTCTACCTAAAGCATCCTTTACCATAAAATCTAATTTAGGACCATAAAAAGCAGCTTCTCCAAGCTCAACTACAGTTTTCAATCCTTTTTCATTGGCTGCGTTGATGATGGCTTTCTCAGCTTTTTCCCAATTGTCGTCAGAACCAATATATTTTTCCTTGTTTTCAGGATCTCTTAATGAAATTTGAGCGGTAAAATCTTCAAAACCTAAGGAATTAAATACATACAATACCAAATCAATTACTTTTTTAAATTCCTCTTCCACTTGGTCGGGACGACAGAATAAGTGGGCATCATCTTGGGTAAAGCTTCTTACCCTTGTTAAACCGTGCAGCTCACCACTTTGCTCGTATCGGTAAACCGTACCAAACTCGGCATATCTAATGGGTAAATCTTTGTAAGAGCGAGGAGCCGTTTTGTATATTTCGCAATGGTGCGGGCAATTCATTGGTTTCAACAAAAATATTTCACCTTCGTGAGGGGTGGTAATTGGCTGAAATGAATCTTCTCCGTACTTTTCGTAGTGTCCGGAAGTTACATAAAGGTTTTTGTGTCCGATATGTGGAGTTACTACCGGTAGGTATCCTGCTTTTAATTGTGCTTTTTTTAAGAAGCTTTCTAATCGCTCTCTTAACATAGCACCTTTGGGCAACCATAAAGGCAACCCTTGACCTACATTTTCTGAAAAAGCAAAAAGTTCTAATTCTTTTCCTAATTTTCTATGGTCTCGTTGTTTGGCTTGTTCCAGCATTTCCAAGTACTCGGTAAGCATTTTTTGTTTTGGAAACGAAATGCCATACACACGAGTAAGTTGGTTGTTATTTTGGTCGGCACGCCAATATGCACCGGCAACATTCATTATTTTAACCGCCTTAATAATTTCGGTATTCGGAATGTGCCCCCCACGACATAAATCGGTAAAATCGGAATGGTCGCAGAAAGTAATTTCGCCATCATTCAAATTTTCTATTAATTCTACCTTGTATTCATTACCTTCAGCTTTGTATTTAGCCAATGCATCGGCTTTCGATACTTCTCTCATTTTAAAATCGGCTTTTTGTCGAGCCAACTCTAAAAAAGTATCCTCAATTTTTTTAAAATCTTCTTCACGTATTACATGTTCTCCGGGGTCAACATCGTAATAAAAACCATTTTCAATAGCCGGACCAATGGTTAATTTAATTCCCGGATAAATCTTTTCTAAAGCCTGAGCCAAAACGTGTGCTGAGGAATGCCAAAAAGCTTTTTTTCCTTCTTCGCTGTCAAATGTAAACAACACTATATCGGCATCTTGGGTAATAGGCGTAATGGTTTCAACAGTTTTACCGTTTACTTTAGCTGAAATTACATTTCGAGCTAGCCCTTCACTAATGCTTTTAGCCACATCCATTGGGGTAACTCCTTGCTCATATTCTCTTACCGAACCGTCAGGCAGTGTTATTTTTATCATTTGTTTAGCTTTAAATTTTGAGGCTGCGAAGTTACTAATTTTAATGTAATGAGTATAAGATGAGTAATTTTTTAGTGCAGATATGGTTAAAAAAAATTATGTTGTAACTTAATTAACCTGAATTCGATTATTCTTTTGAACTCAGACTACTTGTAAATAGTGAGTTTAAACCTCAACCTGAGTATAGTGGTGGTTGATTTGAGTGTTTAATTTTCTAAAATAATCCTCTTCTAACCATTTTAAATAGTTTTCAGTACTCTTACAAATGTTGTAAGAATACAAACGAACTCTGTAAGCTATATCATCTTTAAGGTGTTTGGCTAAAATTCGGGCATCCATGATGTCTTCACTATTTTCAATACACATTTGTAAATGTTGGTCCAGCGATTTCTGCAATACTGTTTGAGGTTTTAGCTGTTTTTTTAACGTTTCTTGGTAAGCAGCATCAACATCAAAGTCAATGTTTTCGGAATTTTTAAACAAATTACGGATTTCTTCCGGCATTTTGTATTTGAATTTACGCTCAATTTCATCATCAGACGAGATGTTGCTCAGGAAAAAGTCCGGATTTCTAAAGATTTCATGCCAGTCGATTTCAGTATCCCAAGCACCAAAGCGAGCAGCATTGTTACCCAAATCTACCACCACAAAATCTTTTTTGTGGGGCAATACTCGTGAGCCTCTTCCAATCATTTGGTGGTATAAAGTCAAGGATCTGGTGGCTCTATTTAGAATAATTGATTCTACTGTTGGTTCATCAAATCCGGTGGTTAAAATCCCTACAGAAGTAAGAATAGCATCGGGTGTTTCTTTAAACCATTGCAGAATATCTCTGCGTTCTTCACCGGTATTGGTATTGTCTAAATGTCGTACATTAAGCTTTGCTTTTTTAAAAGTATCATAAACATTTAACGAAGTATTAATCCCGTTGTTGAAGATAAGTGTTTTTTTACCTTCGCACCTTTCGTAATAAGCTCTCAATAATTTTTCCAACATAGGAAAATCGCCATAAAGCAGTTCAGAAGATTTTACCGTATAATCTCCGTTAGCACCTATTTTTAATGACCCCAAACCAACATCGTAGCAAAAAGTGGTAGCTTTTGCCAAAAAACCTTTTTTGATTAATGAAGCAATAGAATCGCCTACAATTAATTCTTTATAGTTTTGGTACATGGGAAGGTTAATGTTGGAGCTAAGTGGGGTAGCGGTTACCCCCAAGACAGTACATTCTTTAAAATGCTTAAACATTTTTCTGAAGGAATTATAATGAGCTTCATCAACAATTACCAGCCCGATGTTGTCAATTTCTATGACTTCATCTCTCAGTCGATTGTTCAGGGTTTCTACCATAGCGACAAAACAGTCGTATTGACCTTGGTCGGGAAGAGACTTTACTGAACTGTCAATTATTTTACAAGAAACGTTGAATTCTTCCAACATTTTGGAAGTTTGGTTGCACAGTTCAATACGGTGAGTTAAAACCACCACCTTTTTTTTGGTAGATTGGATATAGCGTTTGGCTATTTCGGTAAAAATAACCGTTTTTCCACCGCCTGTAGGTAACTGGTACAAAAGGTTATGGTCAGCCGGATTTTTTGCTAAGCTGTCAAAAATTTTTTCAATGGCTTCTTGTTGGTAGTCGTAAAGTTGTTTGCCGGTAGATCGTTCGAGCTGGTCGGTTTCAATAAAAGTCATAAATAAAACAAGCTTTTTTTAGCGTGGACGGCAAAGTTACGAAAATCATTTAGATAATAGGTAGTTTACTTTTTACAGACCATCTAACAGAGCGGTTAGGTTAGCATCGGTAATAGCAGTTAAACTAACATCTAAGGTGGTATTGGCATTTACAGTCAAGGTGGTGTAATAATGGAATAAATTTCCACCACCGTCAACGGCAATCATTATAATTTTTACGTTTGTTCCCGAAGGAATTAATCCGGAAGTCATGTTGTAAGCTTGCATTACCGATTTGGTTGTCGGGAAGTAAATAAATATTCCTACGTTTTCTAAATAATCTGTTTGCGAGGTAAAGGTAATGGTATTTCCTGTACCGTTGTTGGCTAATTTCCCACAATTTATCCAACCCAAGCGAGCAACTAATGCTTCGTACCCGTATGGGATGTGGTTAAAAGTAGGAGAAATAGTAGTGGTAACACCTAATGCTGATGGATTGTCTGTCCAATCATAAAAATTTCCGGTATCAAATCCATAAAATACGTTCATATTGTTTTTGGGGGCAGCGTTGGGCATGTGAACACCATAAGCACAGCCCGGTTTTAATACTAAATCTTGATTGTTTTTAGTAGCACGAACTCTAATTTCACCATCGGTTTCTAAGATGTTTCCGGCAGCAACGGTAGGCATTTGCCAATAAATCATGTCTTTGGCAGTATAAAGCTCTACTAATTTAACAGAAAAGGGATAGCTTACGGTATCGTTATTAGGGAACATTAAACAGTTTTTGCCTACCAATAATTTGGTGCCTTGATTACCAATAATAGTGTCGTTGGATGGACCGGTAATCACAAATTCTTGTTCTTGTTGCTTTTTCATATCTAAGTAACTATTTACCGGCTCGTAAGCATTTTTAGATTTTTCAATTCGGTCTTTCTTACATGAGTGAAATAATAAAGAACTCAACGTGATGGTAGTAAGTAGAAATAATGTTTTGGTGTTCATAGCTTATTGGTTTTTTGTTCAAAAATAGCAATTTATTAATGATAGGCAGGACATAGTTTTCCTCTTCTGTTTTTACCTCCGTATCCATTTCCTGAGCCACCTTTGCATCCAAAGATATAAAGTAAACCTAAACGTAAATGTGTTTCTTGGAATTTAAAATTATAGCGGTACTCTAAAAATGGGCGTAAACATCTATTGGTGGTAATTCCGGCTCCAACTTCCGCATTCCAATTGGAAGCTTGAGCTCCTTCTAAGGAAGATTCTTCATGATTTGCCCATAAGTTGTAGGCTCCATGAGCCAATAAATAAAAATTAAAAGTATTTCCTCGTATAATTTTTTGTTCTAAGCCTAATCCAAAGTAATATTCATTGATTTTATTGAATCCCGGATAATAAGCTA
The DNA here is from genome assembly GCA_035305805.1 of Vicingaceae bacterium. GTDB lineage: Bacteria > Bacteroidota > Bacteroidia > Flavobacteriales_E > Vicingaceae > BRH-c54. The sequence goes on from DATGOR010000280.1 coordinate 6,356, forward strand.
CTTGTGGAACAATGCTTAAAGAGCTGTTCGGAAAAAAATTAACCCGTGCTCCAAAGCCAAAGCTTTCTGTTTGAAAATTATACATGGCATCTGCTCCGATACCAATATTTTGAGCTTTCATTAGTAATGAAAAGCTGCAAAAAACAATTATAAAAATGAAATTTCGAATCATTGAGCCAAATTAGTTTATTTTTGTGAAAGTTAGAAAAATATTTTTCCACATCTTACAAAGTTTGTTCCACAAAATCAATATGGTGAATCAGGAAAACATCGATTTTATTAATGAAAACAAGGAAAAATCTGTTGCTGCGTTAGCGTTGTTGTTAAGTAAAAAACCTGAACTAGATAAAACTTTTATTTTAAACCAAGTAAACGGGTGGCAAAAAGCGAAACAAAAACTTCCTGAATTTTTTAATACTAACAACATCATTTTTCCACCATCGAGAGCAATGGAACAGTGTTCTTCCGAAGAAACAGCCATTTACAAGAATCAGCTCGTTTCCGGTAAAAACTTATTAGATTTAACAGGTGGTTTTGGAATAGATAGTTATTATTTTTCTAAAAAATTTGAAAACATAACATATATAGAGCAAAATGAAGATTTGCTAAAAATAGCTGAACATAATTTTAGACAACTTAATGCTACCAATATTCAAGTTCAATCTGTTTCGGCAGAGCAATTTTTAGACAATAACCAACAAACTTTTGATGTGGTTTATATTGACCCGGATAGGAGAAACGAGCAGCAAAGGTTGTATCAATTGTTGGATTGTTCTCCAAATATTATTGAAATTTTACCGAAGCTTTTTAAAATTACCGATAAAGTGCTCATAAAAACCTCCCCTTTTTTAGATATAAGTAAAACCATATCGGAGTTAAAGCAGGTTGAAAAATGTGTGGTAGTGGCAGTAAAAAATGAATGTAAAGAGGTGTTGTATTTATTGAGTAAATCCTATAGAGCAACACCCAAAATAGTGGCGGTTAACTTGGGGAGTGGACAAGCTGAGCTGGTATTTACGATTACTCAAGAAAAAGCAGCTAAAGTGGTTTTTTCAAAACCGTTGAGTTATTTGTACGAGCCTAATGCTGCTATTATGAAATCGGGTGGTTTTAATATAGTTGCCGAATATTTTAAAGTAAAAAAAATTGCTCCACAAAGTCATTTATATACTTCTGATGAATTGATACATGATTTTCCCGGAAGGATTTTTAAAATAACATTTTGTAGTAATTACAACCAAAAAGAATTTGCGAAGAGTAAGGTAACAAAAGCATCTGTTACCTTACGTAATTTTCCCGATAGTATTGAAAAATTAAAAACCAAATTACGCTTGAAAGACGGTGGGACGACCTATTTATTTGGAACAAGAAAGGAGGATAATCATCCAATAATTATTGTTGCCGAAAAATGTTCCTAAGGTTTTAGCTATTTTTGTGAATTAGATAAATATAATTAAACAATGGAGTTATCCGACAATATTTCTTTTAAATCAGCTTCGCGAATGTACGAAAAGCTGTCTAAGTTAGGTATTTCAAAGACCTACAACGAAGGTGATGTAATTATCAATGATCATACGTACATTAAATCTATCCCAATTGTGATTTCGGGCACTATTAAAGTAATGCGAACCGATGATGACGGCAGAGAAATTTTGTTGTACTACATTAAATCCGGAGAAAGTTGCATTATGTCTTTTTTAGGAGGATTGCACCAAGACACCAGCAAAGTAAAAGCAATAGCAGAAGATAAAACGGAGGTGCTTTTTATTCCTACAGAAAAACTTAATGTATTAATGAAGGAATATCCGGAATGGCTAGATTATATGTTTAGATTATACCATAAGAGGTTTGAAGAATTGTTGGAAGTGGTAAATGCCATTGCGTTTAAAAAAATGGACGAAAGATTAATGGATTATTTGGAAAAGAAAGTAAAACTTACCGGAAGCAACACTATTTCAATTACCCACGAACAATTAGCCAATGAATTAGGGACAGCAAGAGTAGTAGTTTCAAGATTACTAAAACAATTGGAAACCGAAGGAGTAGTGGAGTTGGGTAGAAATAAAATCTCTTTAATATAGTACTGATGCTACCCAATTGTAAACAACCTGTTTCGTAACTTTTTGACAAAAGATAAAGTAAACACTATCAACAGGATAATCAATTTATGAAGTTTTTGTATCAAATAAGTTTGTTTTTTTACTCCCTATTGGTAAAAATAGCTTCGCTTTTTAACCACAAAGCAAAACTTTGGGTGAAAGGCAGAAAAAACACCTTTGCTTATTTAAAAACACATTTATCACCTGATGATGAAATTTGTTGGTTTCATTGTGCCAGTTTAGGAGAATTTGAGCAAGGGAAACCTTTGATGGAGAAAATAAAACAAACACATCCTCATAAAAAAATATTGGTTACTTTTTTTTCACCATCCGGTTACGAGTACCGAAAAAATTCCCCACTTGCTGATTTTGTTTGTTACTTGCCCAATGATAATGCAAAAAACGCTCGAAAATTTATTCGATTGGTTCGTCCAAAACAGGCTTATTTTGTAAAGTATGAATTTTGGTATTTTTATTTAAAAGAGCTATACAACACTAATATCCCAACCTATTTAATAGCCGGAGTGTTCAGGCCAAACCAACCTTTTTTTAAGTGGTATGGGGCCTTTCATCAGCAAATGTTAGGGTTTTTTACACATTTTTTTCTTCAGAATAAAGCTTCAGAAGAATTGTTACAAGGTATTGGTTTTACGAATACAACAACAAGCGGAGATACTAGAATAGACCAAGTTTTTGATAATAGTCAGTCTCCTAAACAACTTTCTTTAATCGAACGTTTTACTCAAAATAATCCTACCATTATTTTAGGTAGTTCATGGGAAAAAGAAGAAGAAATTATAAGTGAATACATTACTACTACAGATAAAAAATTTCAATATATCATAGCTCCGCACGACATCAGTAAATCGCATATAGAACATTTAAAAAACATGCTGACGGTTCCTTATTTGTTGTACTCTGAAGCCACTTCGGAAAATATTTTAAATCATTCAATACTAATAATTGATAACATTGGTATGTTAGCCAACTGCTATCAATACACTGATATTGCTTTTATAGGAGGAGGGTTTTCAGGAGCGTTGCACAACGTGTTGGAGCCGGCTGCTTTTGGGAATGCCATCCTTTTTGGCGATAAAATAAATAAATTTCATGAAGCTCAAGCACTAATAGATGCCTACGCTGCTTTTAGTATAAGTAGCTTAGATGATTTTATTGCAGTTGTAAATCATTTAATGATGAAAGAAAACATGGAAAACACCCAAAATGCTGCTAAAAAATACATTGTTGAAAACGTAGGGGCAACTGATAGAATTTGGAAAAACCTTATGTAATTAACATTTAGTTAAAAAAATATTTTTTTATCAATTTATAAATTAATACATTAGCAGCAAATTGTTGCAATTAAGATGATAGGTAGAAAAAATGTTTTTTTAAGTTTACTTGTATCAACAGTGCTTTTATCATGTACTAAAAGTGCAAAAGAATATCCACAGCCCAACCCAACCACTATTACAGCACCTGATATTTTCAGTGAAATTTATTTAACATCTAACTCAGGAATAGCAGCCGATTATATTAATGATATAGAAGTGAATTCCGGAATGATAAAAATTGCGACAGCAAATGGATTATCGATTTTTGATGGAAATAATTGGACCACGATTAATACAACATTCGGGCTACCTGACAATCATATTAATTGTGTTCAAACAGACGGAAACATTACATGGCTAGGAACAGATGCAGGACTCGTAAAGTATGACGGAGTAAATATTACCATATATAATGTTGCTAACTCTCCGATACCTACCAATAAAATTAGAACATTGTTGTTGGCTTCTGACGGCAAGCTTTGGATAGGAACTTTTTCCGGTGGCGGTTTAGCTTCATTTGATGGGAATAATTGGCAGGTTTATACCCCATCAAATTCCGGGTTGCCTAATAATTCAGTGTCAGTAATAACTGAGGCTAATAATGGGAGTTTATGGATAGGTACTGCGTCAGGCGTGTCCGTTTTTGATGGCAACAATTTCGTCAATTACCATCCCGGAAATTCAGATTTGCCC
>DATGOR010000281.1:0-12895 GCA_035305805.1 Vicingaceae bacterium
GATACGCAAGAAGATATCACTTGGTTGGCTAAAAAAATTGCACAGCTCAGAATTTTTGATGACGAAAACGAAATTCCTAATCTTTCTGTAAATGATATTAATGGCGAAGTGTTGCTTATTAGTCAATTTACACTTATGGCAAGCACCAAAAAAGGTAATCGTCCTTCTTTTATTTTGGCTGCCAAACCTCCAAAAGCAATAGATTTATATAATGATTTTATAAAAGAACTTACTCCATTATTACAACAAACACTTAAAACAGGTGAGTTTGGTGCGTATATGAAAGTAGCTTTAGTTAACGAAGGGCCATTTACTATCATTATAGATAGTAAGAATAGGGAGTAAAAACTTAGAAAAAGGCCCTTACTTGTACCGCTCCTGTATGAATAACATTAGTGTTTTCCGATTTACGCCCGTTGTAATTCAAATTTAGTTGCATGTATTTTGATAGATTTTGTTGGTAAGAAACTTCCCAAGTATGGTTTACTCCACTTTGCAATCCTTCTAGCATTTCGAATGACAAAGAAGCGTTATTAGTTGACGAAAACCGGTTGTTAATGTAGTTATAATTTGCTCGCACACTTCCTTTTGAAGCCATATTAAAACGAATTTCTGTACCGGCTTTGTGCGTAAGGGCTTTTTCTCCACCAAAGTTTTCAGCATTGGCTTTTTCTTTATAGTTTGCCAATATACTTATTCTAAACTTTACATTAGGCTGAATAGAAAAAGTAGGTTCAATTTCATGGATTAGCAAATCATAATTTCTATTGGCAAAAAATTCGGAGAAATTATTCTTCTGGCTCTGAGAAGCTAACACTATTAATGTGTAAACTTGAGTAATATTCCAGCGTGTTTTTATGGTGTGAGAAAATAAGTTTCTTGACTCGATTCCATTTACTAACAATGATTTATCGCTATTGTTTTGATAAATGTAATCTGCTCCAAATTTATTATTGGTTCGGTTAAAATAAAATGTATTTAAAACACCCATATTTAGCGTTACTAACGAACTATCATCAACATTAGCAATGAACGGATTAAAGTAGTTTTCTCTATCGCTCACTTTACGGCTGGTCCTGAAGTTGGCCCTGTTGGAGAATCGCGAAATTAGTTTTCTAACCCCTTTCTTATCGCCCCATAAAGCTTCCGGTTGCAAAAACAAACTTTGGTTAAATTGATTGGTATATGTTTTTACAAATTGATTGGTGGGCGTAAATATTTTAATATAGTTTGCTTGATCTCTAAAAACAGCTATTTCAAACTCGTTAAGGTCTTTTACACCATTGTTATTTAAATCACCAATAAAAGTGTGTGTTCCTTGCCCGGGCTGTACTTCTACAAACAAAAATTCTTTTTTCACTTCTAAACCGGAACCTATTTCGTAATAGGTGTTGGTGCTGATAAGGTTTTTGAAAAAATTACCATTATATTCAATCCTAGAAAGTACTGTTTCTTCCGGCTTAAGTGATGTAAGTGTATTCGATAAAATGTTTAATTTTCGATAGGTATAGGTACTTCTAAGCTTATGATTTCTCATTTTTAATAAACTCATAGAAAATTCAACATCTTCTGCTCTTGTGGTTGGTACAAAATCTTTTACCAATGGGAAATTATCGTCTCGTTGTTTGTAGCTAAGCATAAATTTATTTTTGGTGGTATCGGCATTATGAATAAATGCTTGAAGAATTACAAACTCAAAACTCGAATTTTGCAAGGTATCAGAAGTATTTACAAAAAGTTTGTTTTGTTCGGTTTCTTCTCCAACTCCTAAAACAACCCAGCCTATTTGTTTCGTTAGCACAGCTTTGTGTCGCAAAAATTCAGAGTTATTGATTCCTTTGGTGGTAAGAAAACTGGCATTACTCACCAATTGAAACCCTTTGTGTTTGTAATTAATGTTTAATGTGTTTTTAGCCCCTTCAATTAATTCCAATGTATTGAGGTAATTAAACGCGTAATTAATATTTCCCTTGTCTTTTTTGTTCATTCCAACTGTTCCTCCAACAACATGCTGATCAGTATTGATAGCGGTGTTTATCAAATTCCAATCTCTTTCAAACTCCACCCTCCTAAAACGCTCAATGGGGGTGAAATTTTGTTGAATGTACTCGTAATTAGTTCCCAAGTGGAGTTTCCAACTGTTTTCAAGTTCTTTTTTTAAGGGAACAATGTTTTCACTATTAAATTTAAACGCATACCCAATATCATCTCCACTGTTTTTATCAGAAAAAGTATTTATATCATTTTTTGAAATAGCACCCTCCCAAGTGATTTTGGCATTTTCATTAAAAATGTATTCTCCGCCTAATGTAGCCATTTGGTTTTGTTTTGGAGTAACCAACAATATAACCGGTTCATAGTCTCCTTGCGGCACACCGGCTATAGGTATTTGCCATTGATACACTTTGCCATTTGCCGAACTTTGAATTTGACGATAATTCCCATTATTTTCACCCACGTAGGTAAAACCTAACTGATAAATAGCACTATCAGGGTTGGTAGAATAAACAAATACCGAGTCATAGCCCAATGAATCAATCATTTTGTAAAGCACCTTATTTTCGTCAAATGCTACCAAATTAATATTTGGGATTACTGCATCTTGAATACTATCTCCAATTTCTGATAAAAAGAGTTTATTTTCATCTGTTAAATCTTGAAGAAGTGGTTGGTCTTTGGAGTCTTGTTCGGTATAAAAATTAAAATTAAGCTGAAGTTTCTCACTATTAAATTCAGTACCAAAATGCACCAAAGAACGTGCATAATTTCTGTCGGAATATTGAAACTCCACTACAATTCTAGAGTCTTTAGTAATCAGTCGGTTAGAGGTAAAGGTAAGTTCCCCTGTATTATAATCGATAATATAATCAAATTCATTTCCTCTTTTTAACAACATCCCATCAATAAAAACTTGTTCAGTTCCCGAAAGTATAATGATAAAAGTTTCATTGTCGGCTCCTTTCAATCGATATGGTCCTTGGTTTCCTTCTATTCCCAAGAAAGTATTCCGAGCAAACTTACCTCTAGAAACAGCTGCACTAACAGTTGGGGTTAAAGTGGAAGCATTTTCTTTTTTTGATGTGGGCACTGTGATGTTAAAACTACCTCCTTGTACTTTTTTATTAAAATTCATAAAATAGCTGTTAGGGCGTTTCAGGTAATAATCTCCGGCAGTAAGCTTCCATTCATCGCTAAAAAGCTGAATATATACTTGGTCAAAATCTTGTAATTGTTGTGTGTTTCCTTCTGCTTGAATCGGAATATTATCATCCGAAATAGAAGCCAAAATACTTACTTCATCAGAAATTTTTCCGGAAAGTTGTAAATTCATGTTAGAATTGACAGATAAATCTTGACTATTTCCAAAACCAACACCACGAGAAATACTCCCTGATTTATCCAATCCGTTTAAATAAAAAACATCTTCTGTAGCAACAGTATATTGATACAAAAAAGGGTTTTTTACAACAGAGTCGCTGGTTTCAACCAAATCTATTTGTTTATGCGAATAGGGAGCTGTAAAAGAAATAGGAAATACTCGATAAGCCACATTAAACTCTTTAGCAGTAAAATTAGTGGGCTGTTTTAGGATTAATAACGATTTAGCATAATCCATAAAATAATTATTCGTATCTAACACTTGGTTGTTGTAGCTTATAATTTCAGATTGCGGCACAATACTCAACGAATCTAAAAAAATGGTGTCGTTTACTGCTACTTTCTTTTCGCGATAATTAGACATATCTTGAGCAAAGCCATTAACTGAAAACATGGCTGTACTTAATAAAATGAATATGCAAAATGTATATTTCAAACAAAAAAAGTGCTTGTAAAAGATAAACTTACAAAAAAAGTAAATTAAAATTGAGTTTTTACTAAACAAGCTTATGAACTGAAATATTTAACATTTAGTATCATTTTTTTACATTTGAACAAAAAAATATGGTGGAAATACAAATTAAATTTTAGGATATTACATCTTATATTTATATTTGTCCTTTAAAACAAAATCAGAACATGAAACGAGCCATGTTAAAAAGTCTTCCCTTGGGAGAATAATTATTGGCGAGTTGGATGTAACCGATTAAAAAAACAAAATATAAACACATGAAAAAATTAGTTTATTTAGCAGTGGCAGCCTTACTATTTTATAGCTGTGGCGGTAATGAAAATAAGAACCAAACCAATAATCAGGTTGCGAAAGGTAATGTAAATTACGGAGGTGTTTTTAAAGTGAATGAAACGGAAGATTTTAGAAGCTTGTACCCTCTAAACATTACTGAAGTGGTATCTCACCGTATTGCCAACCAAGTTTATGAAGGCTTGGTGAAGTTAGATCAGGAAGATTTATCTGTAATCCCTGGTTTAGCCGAAAAATGGGAAGTAAATGAAGATGCTACTAAATTTACCTTTACCCTAAGAAAAGGCGTAATGTTTCATGACGATAAAGCTTTTGAAGATGGAAAAGGAAGAGAAGTAAAGGCTGCCGATTTTAAATATTGTTTGGATAAAGTTTGTGAAACAGATCCTTCCAACCAAATGTTTTGGTTATTTAAAGATAAAGTAGTAGGAGCAAACGAATATTACGAATCTACTGTAAATAAAACTCCATTAGAAGGCGGTGTTTCCGGCATTAAAGTAATTGATGATTACACCATTGAAATTAGTCTTAATTATTCATTTGCCGGTTTTTTAAATATTTTAAGCCATATATCTTGTTCTGTTTATCCTAAAGAAGCTTTCGAGATGTACGGAATAGACATGAGGACTAACTGTGTTGGAACAGGGCCTTTTAGAGTAAAAAAGATTAAAGAATCAGAAACTGTTATTTTGGAAAGAAACCCCAATTATTGGAAAGTTGATGAATACGGAAATCAGTTACCTTACTTAGATGGAATTAAATTTTCTTTCATCAAAGAGAAAAAAGCAGAATTGCTAGAGTTTAAAAAAGGTAACTTAGACATGGTTTTTAGATTACCTTTGGAAATGACTAAAGAAGTTGTTGGAGAGCTAGAAGAAGCAAAAAAAGGTGGTAACAAGCCATTTGTAATGCAAGTAGTTCCTGCTATGAGTGTTTTCTATTTAGGTCTTCAACATAAATTACCTCCTTTTAACAGTATTGATGTAAGAAAAGCCTTTAACTATGCTGTTGATAGAGAATCTATTGTAACCTATACCTTACAAGGAGAAGGTCGTCCCGGATTACATGGAATTGTTCCTCCGTTCAAAGGATATGATTATGAAAATGTAAAAGGTTATGAATATTCTCCTGAGAAAGCCAAAGAACACATGGCTAAAGCAGGGTTTCCAAACGGAAAAGGTTTCCCAGAAATTACCTTACAAATAAATCCGGGTGGTGGCGATAGAAACGTTCAGGTGGCTGAAGTAGTTCAAAAAATGCTTTCAGAAAACTTGGGCATCTCTGTAAAAATTGAACAAATGCAATTTGCTCAACACCTAGAAAACTTAGAAACAGGTAAAGCGTTATTTTGGAGAGCAGGGTGGATTGCAGATTATCCGGATCCTGAAAACTTCTTAAACTTACTTTATGGAGATCATGTTCCCGGTGATATTAACAGTAAATCTTACATTAATTCTACTCGTTATCAAAGTGAAGCGTTTGATTCAGTGTTTAATGCCGCATTAAGAGAAATTGATGATAAAAAACGTATGGAGTTATATCGTCAAGCAGATCAAATTGCTATTGATGATGCAGCTACAATGCCTATCTTCTATGACGAAAACACTAGACTTTTACAAGTTTATGTTAAAAACTTCCCTGCAAATGCAATGGAATACAGAGATATGACTGCTGTTTATTTCGAAAAAGAGGAAGAATAATTGAAATAACAAAAACCTTCATAGCATCCTGAATTCATTTTCGGGATGCTTTTTTTTTATCAAAATTTAAAAACGAATTAGTATTATTGTAAAAAAATAAAACCCATGTCAAAAAAAGTTGCATTAATCACGGGAGTTACCGGACAAGACGGTGCTTATTTAGCCGAATTATTACTCGGTAAAGGATACGAAGTACACGGCATTAAAAGAAGAAGCTCATTATTTAACACCAATAGAATTGATCATTTATACAAAGACTTACATGAAGACAATGTAAATTTTATTTTACATTACGGAGACATGACCGATTCTACCAACATCATAAAAATCATTCAGGATGTTCAACCTGATGAAATCTACAATTTAGCAGCACAATCTCATGTAAAAGTTTCTTTTGAAACACCGGAATATACTGCCAATTCTGATGCAGTTGGTGCATTAAGAATATTAGAAGCTATTCGAATTTTAAAGCTTGAAAAGAAAACTAAATTTTATCAAGCATCTACTTCAGAATTATATGGAAAGGTACAAGAAGTTCCACAAACAGAAACCACTCCATTTTACCCACGAAGTCCTTATGCTGTTGCCAAACTCTATGCTTTTTGGATTACCAAAAATTACCGTGAAGCTTACGGCATGTATGCTTGTAATGGTATATTGTTTAATCACGAAAGCCCCATTAGAGGAGAAACTTTTGTAACTAGAAAAATTACAAGAGGTGTAGCGAGAATTAAACTAGGTATGCAAAAGAAAATTTACCTTGGAAACATTGATGCTAAAAGAGACTGGGGGCATGCAAAAGATTACGTTGAAGGAATGTGGCTAATGTTGCAGCAAGAAACTCCAGAAGATTATGTATTAGCAACAGGAGAAACTACTTCTGTAAGAGATTTTGTAAGCATGGCTTTTAAAGAAGTTGGAATTACTGTAAATTGGGAAGGAGAGGGTGTTAACGAAAAGGGAAGAGATGCTTCAACAGGAGAAATATTAGTAGAAATAGACCCTAATTATTTCAGACCTACTGAAGTAGATTTGTTAATTGGTGACGCTTCTAAAGCCAACAAAAACTTAGGATGGAAGCCCAAACACAATTTACAAGATTTGGTAAAAGATATGATCCAGTCAGATATGAATTTGTTTAAAAGAGATAAGTACTTGCTCGAAGGTGGGCACGATGTATTAAATTACAATGAATAAAGCAGCCAAAATATACGTTGCCGGACACCGAGGAATGGTAGGTTCGGCAATTGTAAGACAATTAAAAAATAACGGATTTACCGATATTTTGGTAAGAACTTCTAAAGAGTTAGATTTAACCAACCAACAAGCAGTAAATCAATTTTTTGAAACGGAAAAGCCCGATTATGTTTTTTTAGCAGCAGCAAAAGTAGGCGGCATTCATGCCAATAATGTTTATAGGGCAGATTTTCTCTATCAAAATTTAATGATAGAAGCGAACATTATTCATGCCGCTTATATAAATAAGGTAACCAAACTTTTGTTTCTAGGTTCATCATGTATTTACCCCAAAATGGCTCCTCAACCCTTAAAAGAAGAGTATCTATTAACGGGGTTTTTAGAGCCTACCAACGAACCTTACGCCATTGCCAAGATTGCAGGTATTAAACTTTGCGAATCTTACAGAAGACAATACAACTGCAATTTTATTTCAGCAATGCCCACCAACTTGTATGGTCCGAATGATAATTACGATTTGAACAATTCACATGTTTTACCTGCTCTAATTAGAAAATTTCATACAGCTAAAACACAAAATCAAGCACAAGTAGAAATTTGGGGGACAGGTGCTCCATTAAGAGAATTTTTGCATGTGGATGATTTAGCCGAAGCCTGCCTGTTTTTAATGGATAATTATAACGGTGAATTGTTTGTTAATGTAGGGTCAGGAACAGATATTTCCATAAAAGATTTGGCATTGTTGGTTAAAAAGATTGTTGGTTACGAGGGAGAATTAGTATTCGACACTTCTAAACCGGATGGGACTCCAAGAAAGCTTATGGACGTTTCCAGAATTAATCATTTAGGTTGGCAACATAAAATTTCTTTGGAAGAAGGTATTATTAAAGTTTACGAAGAAGTTAAAAATATGTTTTAGTTAAAGAACAATATGGTTTTAAAACGTTTCTTTATCCTTTGTTTTGTTATTTTTTTCATTCAAATTTCAGCTTTTAGTCAATTGCTGGATGCCAACCAACCTCTTTTTAAAGAAGACCCATTTTTCAATAAAAAATTCATAAAAACCAACCAAATCAAATCCATAAAAGGCAGTTGGTCTTCAAAAAAAGTGAAAGATATTATTCGAAAAAAGAATGTAGATTTTTATTACGAATTTAATCGCGAGGGGATGCTAACTCAACAATACTCTACGTTTTTAACGCAACAAGTAAAAAAAGATACCAGCATTATTGCTTATACTTATAACAAACAAAACCAAATTATTGTAAAGCGAAAAACTGACAACAAAGGCTTTTTTTCTTTACGTTACCAATACGATAATAATGGAAACCTGAAAAAAGAAACTTACGCTAGAGAAGAAAATGGAGGTGCGTCCATAAAAGAGTTTGATTTAAAAAGAGAATTTATCATAAAAACAGACAGTTTTCATGTAGAGCAACTTTCTGAAAAACAAGAAAAAACTACCTTTTATAATGGCTATGGAAAAAGTTATAAAGAAGAATTTAAGTATTTTGATGACTTAGGATTTTTAGTAGAAGTTTATACTAAGTTTTTGATTGGCAATAAAAAATCAAAAATCACATTGGCTTACGATGAGTTAGGAAGATTAAGACAACGAATCACCATTGAAAATTTAAACCTACCCACCGAAAAAAAAGAGGTATTTTTATACGATGATGTTGGTAATTTAATAGAAATAAAAGCTTACGAAAACGAAGACTACAAAACTTCAACACAATTTTTGTATGATAAAAACATGCTATTAACAGCACAACTTACCAAAGAAATTGTCACTGAATTTATTACCATCATTCAATATGAATATGGTTTTTATGAATAGAATCAAATCTATCCAGCTTATATTATTAAGTCCGACTTTGTTTGATTATTTTTGCGTAGAATCAATAAAAAAACAGAAATTAATATGCAAAAAGAAATGAAATTTGGCACAAAAGCCATACATGGAGGTTTAGCACCCGATTCAGCTACCGGTGCAATTATGACACCTATTTACCAAACATCAACCTATGTTCAAGAAGGGGTCGGAAACCACAAAGGTTATGAATATTCAAGAACATTAAATCCAACCAGACATGCTTTAGAAAAGAACTTAGCCGCCATAGAAAATGGCAAATTTGGAGCTTGTTTTGGCTCAGGGTTAGCAGCAATGGATTGTGTAATAAAAATGTTAAATCCGGGCGATGAAGTAATTTCAACTAATGACTTGTATGGAGGTTCTTACCGAATTTTCACCACTATTTTTGAAAAGTACGGCATTAAATTTCATTTTGTTCCAATGCAGGATACCAAAGCCATTGAAGAAAAAATTAATGGAAATACCAAACTAATTTGGGTTGAAACACCAACCAACCCTATGATGAACATTATTGATATTGAAGCTGTTTCGGTTGTTGCTAAAAAGAACAATATTTTACTTGCGGTAGATAATACTTTTGCTACACCTTATATACAAAACCCGCTAGATTTGGGTGCGGACATTGTAATGCATTCAGTAACTAAATATTTGGGTGGGCATTCAGATGTGGTAATGGGTGCTTTAGTTGTAAATGATGAGAAAATTGCCAATGAAATTTATAGAATTCAAAATAGTAGCGGAGCAGTATGTGGCCCTCAAGATGCTTTTTTAGTACTAAGAGGGATTAAAACCCTTCATTTAAGAGTGCAACGTCATTGCGAAAATGGGGAAAAAGTAGCTACCTTTTTAGCTAATCATCCTAAAGTAGAAAATGTTTACTGGCCTGGATTGCCTACTCACCCTAATCATGATATAGCAAAAAAACAAATGAGAGATTTTGGGGGGATGGTATCATTTACTTTAAAAGGAAATAAATTAGATGATGCTCTAAATGTTGTAAAAAAAGTAGAAATATTTGCATTGGCAGAATCTCTTGGAGGTGTAGAGTCTTTGATTGGTCATCCTGCAACCATGACTCATGCTGCAATTCCAAAAGCAGAAAGAGAAAAAACCGGTGTGGTAGATTCATTAATCAGGCTTAGTGTAGGTGTAGAAGATGCCGAAGATCTAGTTGCTGATTTAGAAAAAGCTTTAAGCTAAAAATGGATTATTATTTTATAACAGGGACTAATAAAGGTCTTGGTAAAGCCTTAACAACATTGTTGTTGAAAAACGACAACAATGTTGTTTTTGGTATATCCAGAAAGCACACTATAAAACATCAAAGTTACACTCCACTTACCCTCGACTTAAATGATTTAGAAGCTGTAAAGGCGTTTAATTTTCCTACAATAGCCCCTCCTAATAAGGTTATTTTAATTAATAATGCCGGAGTAATTGGAGCCATTAAACATTTAGGAAACCAAAATGAGGAGGCAATAATCACAACTTATAATGTTAATTTAATAAGTCCAACTTTACTTATAAATAAGTTATTAAAAACATATGATGATGCTGTTATTAAGCAAATTGTCAACATAAGTTCCGGGGCAGGAAGAACTCCAATAGATGGCTGGAGTGTTTACTGTTCAACCAAAGCAGGATTAGACATGATGAGCTTGGTATTAAAAGAAGAATGCTCTATTAACCATAAGAATATTAATATTTTAAGTCTAGCGCCAGGAATAATTGATACAGCAATGCAAGAATCAATAAGAAAAGCCCAACCAGAGGATTTCTCGAATATTGAACGGTTTAAAACCTATAAAAGACAAGGAGATTTAGCTACTCCGGAAAATACAGCACAGTTAGTTCTTCAATTTTTAGAAAATGAAAAATTGCAAGAAAACACCATCTGCTCGGTGAGAGATATACAATAATCACTCTTTTTAGCATTCTAATAATAAGGGGTCTAAAGTGATAAAATATTTATTATAAAAGGTTAAATTTGTGTTCAAACTAAACTTACATAAATGAAATCTTTAAAAATTACTGCATTACTATTTGCAATTACATCACTTACAACTTTTTCGTATGGTCAAATGGCACGTACTGGAGATTGGTGTGGATCTGACCATCACTACCAAGAACAATTACAAAAAAACCCTTCTCTTATTCAACAAAAAGAGCAATTTGAAGCTCAGGTAAGAGATTTTATAAAAAACAACCCTCAAGGAACAGAGAAAAAAGGACCAAATGACAAAACACCCAATTATATTATTCCTGTGGTGTTTCATGTTGTAACCTACAACGGACAAGGTTATGTTTCTAAACAAGACATTGAAAACGCTATGCTAACCATCAACGAAGATTTTAGAAGGTTAAATAGTGATGCATCTCAAACTAGAAACACTACAAACGCTCCTTTCGCTCCTGTTGCAATTGATGCTAAAGTAGAGTTTAGATTGGCTCATTTAGATCCAAATGGAAACTGTACAGAAGGGATTGTGAGAGTAGAGTCTCCGCTCTCTGTTGATGCTGGTGATGCTGTTAAGAATGTGAGTAGATGGGATACAAAAAAGTATTTTAATGTTTGGACTGTAGTAAATATATCAGGTGGTAGTTCAACAGGTATTATTGCTGGTTACGCTCAGTTTCCTTGGAGTGGTATAAATAACACTTATGGTGTAGTAATAGACCATCGATTTGTAAACCGTACCGATAGAACACTTACTCATGAAATAGGACATTGTTTTGGGTTATTACATACTTTTCAAGGAGGATGTAATAATAATGGAACTGGTGGTGGAGATGGCGTAGCTGATACTCCTCCTGTTCAAACTTCAACATTTGGTTGCCCAACTACTCAGAATTCATGTAATAATATACCTTCAGGAGATTTTTACGGCACAAACGTACTAGATCAAATAGAAAACTATATGAGCTATAACGGTTGTCAGAATATGTTTTCAGCAGGTCAAAAAGCAAGAATGGATGCCGTTTTAAGTAATACAAGTACCTCTCAAGGTTTAAAACAATTATCAGATGCTTCTAATTTAACCTTTACTGGAACAGCTGATCCGTATAATGCAGTAACATGTGTGCCTATTCCAGATTTCACATATAACAACCCGATGATTTGTGAAGGTGCTGGAGTTTCTTATAGTGATAATTCATACAATGGAGTGGTAACGTCTTATAATTGGATTTTTAATGGAGGTAACCCATCATCTTCAACTCAAGCAAATCCTACAGTTATTTATAACACTCCTGGCACATATAGTGCTACACATCAACCAGGTAATAGCGCTGGCACTTCAACCATTACTAAAAACAACATCATTACTGTTAGTTCTTTAACTGCTGATTATACTGGTACTTTAGTTGAAAGTTTTGAGAATGCTAGTACATTAACAAATGACTTCATTATTAACAACCCTTCAGGTGGGCAAACATTCCAAAGAACAACAGGTGCTGCTGCAACAGGAAGTGCATCTGTAGAAATTAGAAATTACTTAACCAATGTCGATGGTAATGTTGACGAACTAATTACACCGTCTTATGATTTATCAGGGATTACTAATCCAATGTTTAAATTTAAACTTGCGTATAAAAGAAGACAATCTTCAGACAATGATAAACTTTTAGTTTATTGGTCAACTAATTGCGGTAGATCTTGGACTCTAAGACTTCCATTAACTGGCATGAGCTTAATAACATCTCCTGGTGATGTTAGCACGTATTGGATACCAAATGCGAATGATTGGGATGAAAAATCAATTAATCTTAGCTCAATAGCTAATGAATCTAATGTGCGATTTAAGTTTGTATTTGAATCTGGCGGAGGAAATAACCTATACATAGATGATATCAATATTGATGGAATTTCTTCTACTAATGACTTGTATGACAATATTGGTAGTTTTAATGTTTATCCAAACCCAACTAAAGATAATGCTGTCATTAGCTTTAATCTTACTAAAAACGTTGACAACCTAACAA